>JAEWWD010000122.1 GCA_023396535.1 Bacillota bacterium | reverse complement strand
CTCGCCGTCGGCGGCGGCAGCGTCATCGATTCCGCGAAAGCTATTTCTTTCGGCGCCGCGAACGATTTCGATGTGTGGGATGTGTTTGAGGGGAAGGCGACCGTCAAGGCCGCCCTGCCGGTAGGCGCCGTATTAACGCTCGCCGCCGCGGGCAGCGAAATGAGCAGCCGGGTCGTCATCACCAACGAAAACGGCTGGCTCAAGCGCGGCTGCGCCAGCGATTTTGCCTTCTGCAAGTTCTCGCTGCTCAACCCGGAACTGACAATGACGTTGCCCCCCTATCAGACCGCGAGCGGCGCGACGGATATACTCATGCACACCCTGGAGCGTTATTTCAGCACGCCCAACTCCATGGAACTGACGGACAGCTTTTCGGAAGCGCTGCTGCGCACCGTCATGCGATACGCGCATGTCGCGCTGGAGGACCCCCCCAATTACGAGGCGCGCGCGGAGCTCATGTGGGCCAGCAGTCTCTCCCACAACGGCCTGTTGAGCTGCGGGAACGACGGCGGGGACTGGGCCTCGCACCAACTGGAGCACGAGCTGGGCGGCATGTTCGACGTCGCGCACGGCGCGGGGCTGGCTGCCGTGTGGGCAAGCTGGGCGCGCTATGTATACAAACAGCGCCCGGAGCGTTTCGCGAGATACGCGAAGAACGTATTCGGCATAGATTATGCGGCCGGTCAGGAAGAGGAAGCCTCTCTTAAGGGTATCGCGGCCACGGAAAACTTTTTCCGCTCCATCAACATGCCGACCTCCATACGCGAGCTGGGTTACGAGCTGACGGACGCGCAGATTGACGAGCTCGCGCACAAGTGCGTCTATATGGGCAAGCGCAAGATTGGCAAATTCATGACACTGGACGAACCGGAAATTCGCGAAATCTACAAAATGGCTCGATAAATCCTACACAAAAGCGCCGGGCATTTGCCCGGCGCTTTACCTATCAAAAAAACGTCTTACGGTCCCCGACCTCCGGAGGCTTTTTGATACTTATGCGGCTATTTCGCGAACAGCCGCCCTGCGGCCTCTTGCACATCGCGTTCCGCGCGTTCGCGGTCTATGGTCAGGAATTCGCCGTTCTCGTAAAGAATTCTGCCATCCACCATCGTCATGCACACATCAGCCGCCTGCGCCGAATACACGAGCAGCGCAGGCAGATCGAGTACGGGTTTCATATGCGGCCCGTTCAGGTCGACCGCGATGATATCTGCTTTATTACCAGCCGCGATTTTACCGCAATCCGCGCGGCCCTGCGCGATAGCCCCGCTGATAGTCGCCATGCGCAGTACTTCGCCGACCTGCATGGCGGTGGGGTCTTCCCGATACCCGCAGTGAATCAGCGCGGCCAGATGCATTTCCTCGAACAGATTCAAATTGTTGTTGCTGGCGGTTCCGTCCGTACCCAGCGCGACGTTGACGCCCGCGTCCAGCATCGCCCGCGCGGGCATAAATCCGCTGCCCAGCTTCATATTGCTGGTGGGGTTGTGTACGCACGTTACGCCCTTCTCCATGAAAATCTCAATATCCTTCGGTTCCGCCATCACGCAGTGCGCCGCGGTCGTCGGGTTCTCCAGCACGCCCAGATCGCGGAACCATTCTGTCGGCGTCCTGCCCCCGTGGCGCGCCTTGCATTCCTCATGCTCCCTGCGCGTTTCCGAAAGGTGCAGGTGCATGCGCGCGCCCGCGCGGCGGCAATCCTCCGCGTACGGCCGCACGATGCCCTCGAAAGACGTGTACTCCGCGTGTATGGCGAAGTCCGCTATGATCTTCCCGCCGCCCCAGCCGTTGAACTCTTTGAAGAAGGCAAGCGACGCTATGGCGTGCGCGTTCTTTTCGTAAGGTTCCGCTGTGTCAAAGCCGAGCAGGGGCCGGTTCAGGTTGGCTTTCATGCCCGCATTCACGACTTCGGCCGCCGTAATATGCGCGTAATCGTACATATCCGTGAAGCTCACGACGCCGCTTGCGAGCATTTCCATCAGCGCCAGCCGCGTGCCCGCGCTGATATCCGGTTCCTTCATGCGCGCTTCCACAGGGAATATGGCCTCATGCAGCCACCGGTGCAGCGGTAGCCCGCTGCCCACGCCGCGCAGCAGAGTCATGGGCGTATGCGTATGGGTATTGTATAAGCCGGGCATGAGAAGGCGGCCGGAAAGAGTCTTCTCCGTTCCGTACTGTTCGAAAGGCCGCTTTGCGCCGACGTACCGGATGGTCTCCCCCTCAATGCCGATATACCCGTCGTGTAGCACGGACCAGCCGCCGTCATCATAGATGAGAATATCCGCGTGCGATAACAGCACTGCCTCCGCCTCCTTTACAGATGCCGAATGATATCCCGGATATATGCCTTGAAGGGCTCCGCCGCGCTCTGCCCGGCCGCCTCCACCTCTTCATGGGAAAGCGGCTGATCCAATACGCCCGCCGCCATATTGGTGATGAGCGAAATGGCCAGTACCGGCATGCGGCAGTGCGCCGCCGTAAGCGCTTCCGTCACAGTGGACATCCCCACCGCATCCGCGCCCAGCACGCGCGCCGCGCGTATTTCCGCCGGCGTTTCAAACTGCGGGCCCGCGAAAAACTGGTATACGCCCTCGTGCACGGTGAGCGGCGTATTCTTGGCGCAGGCGAGCGCCACTTCCCGAAGCGCTTTGGAGTAGGCGTCCGTCAAATCAAAAAACCGCTCGCCGAATTCGTCCGCGTTTTTGCCGCGCATGGGGCTCGCGCCCATGAGGTTGATATGGTCCCGGACGATCATGACGTCCCCCGGCCGGTACGACGTGTTCACCGCCCCCGCCGCGTTGGTCAGTATCGTCTTTTGTACGCCGAGCAGCTTGAACAGGCGTATGGGCGCGACGAGCTGCTCAAAGCTATACCCTTCATAGTAATGGAACCGCCCCGACATACAGGCCACCCGTTTCCCCGCAAGCCTCCCGAGGACCAGCTTGCCGGCATGGGAGCGCACGGTGGATAAAAGAAAATTGGGAATATCCGCATAGGGGATTTCGACTGCATCCTCCACCTCCTGCGCGAGCGGGCCAAGCGCGGAGCCGAGCACGATGGCGACCTCGGGTTCAAAATCGATTTTGCTCTTTACATACTCGGCGCTTTCCTTGTAATACGCGTAATCGAACGGCATGGAACCTCCCTCTTCGCGCGGCAACAGCCGTGCGGCTGTTTTTTCCTTTTCATACTACCATATCGGAACGCGGTGTCAACACGCAGGAGGGCCGCGCATGCTCGACATGTATTCGGCGCGTGTGCTATGATACCGGTGTAAACGACCGGTGCGCATCAATGCGCGGGAAAGGAATGCGGCATGCGGCTGTTCAATAAAGCTTTTACCCTAGCGTTTTTCGCGCTGCTTTTATCGGCGCAGGGTTGCTCGAAAGCGCCCGCGCGGGAAGATATTCTGGATGTGCCGATGCAGGCGACTCCTGCCGCCGTAGTAACCACGCTGCAGGTTTCAGCTTCGTCCGCGCCGCTGCCGTCGCTTTCGCCCACCTTCACGCCGCAGACGACGCCTTCCCCGGCCGCATCCCCGACGCCCACGGCGACACCGCATGTCACGCCAGCAAGCACACCCGATAGCGGGCGCGTCGAGATAGCGGACGGATTTTATTATCAGAAACTGGACGACTCCCTCAAAGAACGCATCACGGGCATGAGCTATCCCGCAAACGACGAGGATTGCGTCATCACATACGACGATCTTCGCTACATCGGGCTGCTGTACGTCGATTTTGACGGCAAAGAACATAAAGGGGAGCTGATCGTCCACAAGAAGCTCGCCAAGGAAGTAACGAAAATATTCCGGGAGCTGTACCTAGCGCGCTATCCGCTTGCCTGTGTCCGGCTGGTCGACGATTACGGCGAGCCGGGGGACGACAACCTCTCCATGGCGGCGAACAACACCTCCGCTTTCAATTACCGCCGCGTTACAGGCTCCAAAACGCTTTCCAGGCACAGCTACGGCGCGGCCATAGACATCAATCCCCTGTACAATCCGTATATCGACGGGGACCGCGTCGCGCCGGAAAACGGCGCGCAATACACGGACCGGTCCCTCGACTTTCCGGGCAAGATCGATCACGACGACCCGTGCTACAAGCTGTTCATCAAGAATGGATGGACATGGGGCGGCGACTGGAGCGGCGACAAGGATTATCAGCACTTCTCCAAAGACATCGGCTATTAACGAAAATTAAAAAACGGCTCCGTCTGTCATGACGCGGAGCCGTTCTTTATTCGATTATTCCGCCTGCAGTTCCTTGATATAGCAGCGGCGCGTTTTATGCTGCTCCGTATCGAAGTACCGCCACTGGCTCTGCACATGCGAGTTGTATTCAAGCTCCGGCCCTGTCTCCGCGAATTTCCGGCCGTCCTCAATGGCGAACTTGAGCAGGCGGTTCATCACGACCGCGTTGATTCCGGTGCCCTGCAACTCCGGCTTAACGGCGATCAGGAACAGATCCAGCGTATCGTTTTTGCCGTTGAGTGCGCGCAATATGTGATACCAGCCAAATGGGAACAGCTTGCCCCGGCATTTCCGCTGCGCGTGCGAAAGCGAGGGCGCGGCCACGCCGAACGCGACCACTTCTCCCTTATCGTTGCGCAGTATGGCCGTCGTGCGTTCGTCCACCAGGGGCAGGAATTCGCCAACATACTTTTCCACCTGGCGGGGCGTAAGGGCCACCATGCCGTAAAGCGCCAGATACGCCTCGTTATAGAGCTTGAACACGTCTTCAATATGCGGCTTGATGGAATTGCGGCTGGTAAGCTCCACCGGCACCAGCTTCATGCGGCGCGTGACGGCCTCCGCCAGACGATCCAGCCTTTTCAGACGCTCGTCGTTCAAATCCGGCAGCGATATGCGGTACTCGATCCAATCGACGTCCTTCCCATACCCCATGCGCTCCATTTGCTGCATGTAGTACGGATGGTTATAATACACAAAAAACTGGCTGAGCTTGTCAAATCCTTTTATCAGCAGGCCTTCGCGATCCATATCCGAAAAGCCGAGCGGCCCGTGTACGGCGGTGCAGCCCTTTTCCCGGGCCCATCCTTCCACTGCGGCGAACAACGCGTCCACCACCTCGGCGTCATCGATGTAATCGGCGTGCGAAAAGCGCATTTGGTTCTTATTGTATTTCTTATTCGCGTGCGTATTGTATATGGCGGCGATTCTTCCGACTATTTTTCCATCCCGATAGGCCAGAAAGCACTTGGCGTCGCAATATTCAAAAGCGGGATTCTTTTCCCTGTCAAAATCCTTCACCTGGCTGTCGAACATATCCGGCACATAGTAAGGATTATCGCGGTACAAATCGTTTGCAAAGGCAATGAATTTCTTAATATCCTTAGGCTCGGTAATTTCCTTTACGGTTACCATGCTATCCCCCCGTCGATACATGCGGTATATATTTCCCTGATCCCCAGACAATTATAGCAGATGCATAGTACTACAGCAAGGAAACCGGCCAGAATTTAAGAGAATCCGCGAGATATCGGGAGCTATTTGAATGCAAATACAACATACGGGGTATGAGTGGCTGCTCATACCCCGTATGATGATTATAGTTCCTTTAATGTAATTCGCAGGCCTTACCCTACGGGCGTTTCCTCCGGGACGGCAGAATCCGGCGCGGGCGTAGATAACAGTCCGCTTTGCTGCAACGCCTCGAGGTATCTGCTGTTCAGGCTGTTCAGCTCCTGCGTATACTGTTCGATGAGCGCCTGGTCCCCGCTCTGCAGCGCGGCCTTGAGCTGGCTGACAGCCGCGTTCATGTTTGCTATGGCGTCCGCACGCAGGTTGGATTCGAACGTATGCAATATGTAATTCGCCGTATTGAGCGCCTTGCTCGCCTCCGAATCTCCCGTGATCGCCGCCTGGCTCTCTTCGTAGAGCTTACGGACATTCGCGGCGTTTATGTCGTCATCGACGGATGCGGACACGCCGAATACCTCTTTGATGAGGGATTTCAGGGCGCTCGTGTGCACGCCCCAGTAGCTCGTGCTGTCCATATTGAGGAATTCGCCGTCTACGGTATGGCGGCCAAGCTGATCCTCGTTCATCTGCAGGGCAAGCAGCGCGAGCGCGGAAATCTGCTTGAAATCCAGGTTGGTGCTGATATTCTGTTCCACCGCCTGGTAAATCTCTGGAATATTCGCGATCTGACCGGTGCTCTTGAGCTGGCGGAATATGGCGAAGAGTATGCGCTGCTGGCGATCCACGCGCGCGATATCCGAGGAGCCCTTGCGCTGCCTGGAATAATCCAGCACAGCCTGCCCGTCCAGATGCTGCATGCCGGGATGCAGGGTGCGCCCGTTCATGGTAACCTCGATATCGACATCGTAATCCACGCCGCCCATGGCGTCGACGACTTGCTTGACAACGTTCATGTTGAAGCCGATGTAATAATCGACAGGAATGCCGCCGAACAGATTTTTCACCGTACCCATGGCGTATTGGAAGCCGCTCTTTTGCGCGCCGCCGCCTGTCGAGAACGCGCTGTTGATCTTGCCGTACTCTGGCTGGCCGTCCACCGTGCGGACGCTCGCATTGCTGTTGCAGATTTTCACATAGCTGTCGCGCGGAATGGAAATCAGATCCACATCATGCGTATCGAAATCGATGCTGCACAGTATCATGGTATCCGTGCGGAATGAACCCCAGTTTTCCCGCTCGGTGCTCTCGTCGATACCCAACACCAGTATGTTGACGCGGTTTTTCATAAAATCCAGATCCGCCTGGCTCAGTAACTGTACCTCCGGATCCGGCGTAGGCGACGGGGTGGGCCCGGCAGTCGCGCCGGGCGCGACCGTTTCATCGGGCGTTTGTACGGGCGCGGCGGTCGGCTGTTCCTCCTGGAACAGGGACTGCGGGTTGTTGATATCAATGAAGAACTTCGCCAGCAGAGCGCCGCCCACGACGACCAGCGCGAGCACGACGATCAGCGCGATACGCGCCGCCTTGCTCATCTTCTTACGCCGCCTGCGGGTACGCGCACCCGTTGCGCCGGGCTGTTCCGCCTGCGGCGCGTCGGGCGTTTGCCGCGCATTTCCGACGCGATGTATTTTTCGATTTTGATCGTTCATAACATTTCCCCCGAGGCTTTGCTTCTCATGAGCGCTGCCTGCCGCCTCATTATAACGCAATCACATCCGACAGCATATACGCATATATGAACAAATCATAAATTCTGTATGCGCATATTCCTCAAAGCAGTACGACTATGTTCAGGAGAGCATAAGGCCGGGATTGTATAAAAGCGCGTTTCCAAGATACAGATATCCTATACTCTTATCGATCCTCTGCCCGTCTTCGAGCATCCACACGCGCTGCACGCCCGGAATATTGCACAACGTGTTGACCATTGCGAAAACCACCATGCGCGCGCGGGCGCTCTTGGGAAGATGCGAAACGCCGTTTTCCACAAAGCCCACCAACGTATCGTAAAATCCCGCGCGCCAGTTGACTACGGCCATATTTCCCTGTATGGATACACAAAGCACATCCTCCGTCTGAAACATTGTCAGCGATACGCCGAGATCCGCCGTGCCGGCAAACAGCGCCGTCAGCCGCATGCGCGGATCATACACAGTATCCTGCCCCATGCAGCGCAGCACCGGATACAGCCCCAGTCCGTCCTGATCCGGAAACGCAAGCGTCGCGGTGTGGCCAAGCACGCCTGCAAAATCCTCGCGCTTGAATACGGAGCGCCTCGTTTGAACGCCGGGAACATCCCCCGGATATACGATCTCGCCGTCCAGGTAAATACGTACGCCCTCGACGCCGGGCCAGAAACCCATCACCGTATATACGATGGAGGCGTAAACCATGCGTTCGTCAAACTCGCCGGCCGGCCGCGCAAAATGCAGCTCCACCACGCCGGACGCCAACGCGCTTTGACCGCCCTGCTCGTTTGGCTGATCATCCGAGCCGTTGCTGAAGAAACACTCTTTTAACTGCATATCGGTGGGCAGCACAGGCTCTCTTCCCTCGCTCGCAAGCGGCCCCTTCATAAGCTCCCCCAGCAAAGCGGATATGATAAGGGACGGCTCCGCGTTCCTGTCGTATCGCATCGTGACCACGTCGCACAGCAGCAACTGCTCCGAAGTGTCCGAAAAATAAAGCTGCGCGTCCCTGCTCTCGAGCGTGCCCGCCTCCGTGCCAGTATCCACATTGGAGGAGGCATATTGCGCAAGGTATGCGTTGAGGGAGCCTTCGATGGGCTTGAGCACGCCAAGAGGCCGCCCGTCATACCCGGGCTGCACGCCGTTCACATATACGTCGATATAGGGAATGCCCTCATTTGCCTGGACAGTGGCAGCGATGGCGGCGCGTGCGACGAGAAGCGACTGGCCGTTATCCGGCATCTCCCCCGTCAGGTATACGTCGCAAACGTCGCCGGAAAGTTCCACCCTCTCAAACGTAAGCCCTTCGGGTATCACGGGGTTGAGCGCGGCGCTGTCCGGCGCGGCGCATAACGCTTTAAGCGCAACCTGCGCGCGGCTAACCCCGGCAGGCCATTCCACATCGCGCTGCTCCGAGCTGAGCTGGCCGTCGGCCGAACGATAATACAGCGTCACCGAAAGCGTGCCCGTTCCGTCAGTATCGACAGGAGGCGGAGTTGCGGCGCTCGGTGAAAGCTGCGGGGGATATTCCTGCTGCACCCTGCATCCACTCATCAGAAGCGTGCACAGCAAGAGCGCGCACACGCGCAGGAGCATTTTGTTTGCCTTACCCGTCATGCTTCCCCTCCTGCAAGCAATATGTTCAAAAGCGAATAATATCCTATCTTATATAAATCGCCCTCGGGGATCATTTGCAGTATGACGTTATTCGCTGTATGTGGCAAACCGTCCTCCCTCATCGTCCACTTCAGGTCCACTTCCGCCTCCCCGTTCAACTGACCTTTGACGATATTCGTACTGTATACCGTATAGGAGTCAAGCGTGCCAAGCGACAGCATCTGTGTCTCAAACGCGGCGTAATCCGGCTTCTGCAGGCCGCCAGTCTCGCTTTCGGCAAACAGCGGATACGCCTGCGCATACTCGCCGTTTGCAATATGCCCCAATGCGAGCTCCACCAGCATTTTGGGCGTAACGACGACGGATTTTTCCATGCCCATGGGCTCCAGCCATTGCGAGCTCGTTTCGCTGGACGTAAATCCAAGCGAGAACGGAGGCACGCGCGTACCCTCGCCCGTCCCATCCATATCCACCATGATCTGTACGCGGCTGGCGCCGCCGAGCGCGCACAGCGAATTGACAACCGCGTATACGGCCAGGCGGCTTGCGAGCTCCGCCTCCTCCCGGGCGGCGGATGTGTTGGCGGAGGACAATATATCGTTGCTCAGCGTCACGTAGAGTATGCCGCCTTCGCGGCTTGTTTCCAAGAGCCGCGTGGTCGGCGGAAGAACGGGCTCTAAATCGCCGTAGAGTGCGGCGGGCCCCACGATGAGCTGCCGGATGACGGCCGCTTCCACATACTCGTTGGCCCGCACCGTTACGGTGCGCTGCACGGGAACCAGCGCCGGCTCATCCGCGAGACGGAAATACAGCGTAACATCCACATCCCGGCCAACGCCGGCGCCCGGGTCGATTGCCGGCAAAGTCTCCTGCAGCATGTCTTCCCGTATTTCGTTCTGCGTACAGCCGCACAGAAGCATGGCGGCGAGCAGCAGGCATATGACAAGCCTTGGTTTCATACCTTTTGACCGCCCCCTTCCTCCTGATGCGGCGGCTTAATCGGCAGCCGCACCGTAAATGTAGACCCGCGGCCGACTACGCTTTCCACATGGATAAAGCCGCCGTGCATGGATACGATGCGTTCCACGATGGAAAGCCCCAATCCCGTACCGCCGGTATCGCGGCTGCGCGCCTTGTCCACGCGATAGAATCTCTCAAACAGGCGGGGAATGGCCTCCTTGGGGATGCCAATTCCCGTGTCGTGCACGGTCATGACGGCGTAGGCGCCGTCCGGCTTGAGGGTAACCGCCACGCTGCCCTTATCGGTATATTTCAGTGCGTTGTCGACCAGGTTCGTAACCACCTGCTCTATGCGCGATTCGTCCGCTTCTATTTTGACGGGCAACAGCTTGCGTTCCAGCCGTATGCCTTTATTCTTGGCCAGCGGCATCAGCCGCCTCAATACGCGTAAAATGAGCTCTTCCATATCCACCGCACCGTAGTTGAGCGCGCGGTCCGCGTTTTCCTCCTGAACAAGATGGAGCAGATCGCTGACAATATGGGCAAGCCTGTCCACTTCATGATTGATATCCGAAAAGAACTCCCGCGTCATTTCAGGATCGAATTTTTCCTGATACAGCATGGATTCTGCCAGTATCTTCATTGTGGAAAGCGGCGTCTTCAGCTCATGCGACGCATTGGAAACAAATTCGTTGCGCAGGCGGTCATGGTTCTCCAGTTTTTCGCTCATGATGTTGAACGCCTCGGAAAGCTCCGCCAGCTCGTCCTTGCCTCGAACAGGCACGCGCTCGCTGTACCCCTGGGCGCCGACCCGCCGTATGGCATTGGTCAGCGTGAGTATGGGGCGGGTCAGCCAGCCCGACACCATGAGGCTGATAATGCCCACCACGCCGGCGAACGCCAGAAACACAACACCTATCTGACTGTTGACATTGCTGACGCTGTCCACGACGTCCTGTATGGTATCGGCATACAGAACAACGCCAAGCAAAGCTCCGTCCTCGGTGATGGCGGAGGTGTAATACACCACCCATCCGGGGGAGGAACTCAGCGTGCCGCTGTCGCTTGTACCCGTCAGCTTATGAAAGCCGTAGGATGTGCCGGCCTTTTCGAGCAGAATATCCCGCACCTCGCGGTATGGAAGACGATATCCGTTGTACTGGGAAGCAGTATCCATCTGCACCACGGCGTCGCTGTCCAAAAGCAGCACACGGCCCCCGGTATCCTTCGCCCAATTGGAGACCAGCGTATACATCGCCAGCGCTTTCTGATCCGCATACAGGGGCGAGACCTCGAGTGCAAGCCGCTCCGTTTCGATCTGCTGCTCCTGGGTGCGCTGGGATACCAAAAAGGCTTCCACAATATCTGAGACCAAACCGCTGACCGCAACGAACGCCAGTACCATCACAACGAGGTAGATGGCGACTATCCGGAAGCGAATGGATCTGAAAAACCTACACATGTCCGAAATAATACCCGATGCCCCATTTGGTCATAATGTATTGGGGCTTGGCCGGATCCTTCTCGATCTTTTCGCGCAGGCGGCGAATATGGACGTCGACCGTACGGAAATCGCCTATGTAGTCATATCCCCAAATCGTTTCCAAAAGATCCTCCCGACTGTACACGCGGCCGGGGTTGGACATGAAAAGCTGCAGAAGATCGAACTCTTTCACGGTAAGATTGACAGGCTTCCCGTCGGTTTCCACAGAACGGGTGGTGGCATCCAGGAACAGCCCGCCGCTGGTGAGCTGTGTTTTCTGTGGCTCGCGGCGGCCGCTGGCGCGGCGCAGTATCGTTTTGATGCGCGCCTTGACCTCGAGTATATTGAAGGGCTTTGTCATGTAATCGTCCGCCCCGTATTCCAGGCCGAGTATTTTATCCATATCTTCGCCCTTGGCGGTAAGCATGATGATGGGTACGTCGGAGGTTTCGCGCACGCGCTGGCATACCTCGATGCCCGATAGTTTGGGCAGCATGACATCCAGCAGTATCAGATCGTACGTGTTGTGGAGGATCTTGCTGAGCGCTTCCTCCCCGTCGGCCGCCTGGTCGATTTCATACCCCTCCTGCTGCAAAGAAAAGCGAAGCCCCTTGAGTATGAGCGGCTCATCGTCTACCAGTAATATCCGTATCGCCATGTCGTACCTCCGTCCGGATGGCTAATCCGGTTTATTCTTCTCAATTTCGTGTTACCCTGTCCCCGCGCCCGCAGGACGACCTTATCTTTATATGTGTATGATTATTACCAGTATACCACATCGGTATGATTTTGCACGCCACAATACGGCAAAAAAGGGGGTTCCGCGTGAAAATACGGAGAATTTACTATACAACTCCGCCTAACGTTTGCTATACTTATATGTGATTTTCGGCAACCTTTGTCGCCGTTAAGGCAGTCAAAGCAGCAGACTTTGACATAGCGCCTATTTGAATGTCGATATCCAAGGATTTTCGGCAAAGAAAACGAAAAGGACTGAAAGCATTGAAGAAATGGATTTGCGCGTTAACGGCGCTGCTATTACTCGTTTACTCAGCGCCCGCCGCGCTGGCGACTTTTGACCCCGAAGCGGAAACCTCCACCAAGCACATCGTGCTGATGGACGCGAATTCCGGTTCCGTATTGTACGAGAAAAACGGCGAAGATCGCGCCTACCCCGCAAGCACCACCAAGATCATGACCTGTATACTCGCGCTCGAAAACGGCAATCTGGACGATAAAGTCACGGTAGGCGACGAAGTACAGCGCGGGTTTTATTCCCAAAGCTCCATGATGGGTTTACACCCCGGAGAAACCCTTACGCTGCGCGACCTCATTTACGGCCTCATGCTCATATCGGGCAACGACGCCGCGGCAGCCATCGCCGTACATATCAGCGGCTCCATAGAGGCGTTTGCGGAGCTTATGAATCAAAAGGCCGCGTCGCTCGGCATGAACGATACCCATTTCGTCAACCCGCATGGCGTGCATAAGGAAGAGCATTATACCACCGCGCACGACATGGCCAAGCTGGCGGCGTACGCGCTGCAGAACGAGGATTTTCGCGCCATCGTAAGCAAAGGATCGTACAACGTACCCGCCACCAATAAGGATAAGGACGGCTATCAGCTTGAGAACAGCAATAAGCTCGTCCATACCAAGTCCGACAGCACCGACAACTATGAGTACCGCTACGCGATCGGCATAAAGACGGGCGATACGGACGCCGCCGGACGCTGTCTGATAGCCGCGGCGGAAAAGGACGGCGTCACGCTTGTTTCCGTACAATATGACGACCCGGATTCCAATTACCGCTTCAAGCTCGCCGCGGACCTGTTCGACTGGGGCTTCGCGAACTTCGCCACGGTGGACGCTTCCACGCTTGGCCTCCCCGCGACAGTCGACGTTACGGTGAAAAACTGCAGCTTCGACGACGAAACGGACGGCCTGCTCACGCTGAATGTGGATCTCACCGATAAAAAGATCGCAAGGCTTTCTTCGGAGCTCAACCGTATCAAGGACAATGTCTCCTCTATTACCACCTCCGTCGCGACGATTGGCGAGCTGACCGCCCCTGTCAAAAAGGGAGACAAGCTTGCCACGGTATCTTACCAGTTTGAGGGAAAAACGCTCTTCACGGCGGACGCGTATGCGAGCCGCGACGTGCAGGCGATGGGGGGCGGCGTTGTCAACACGCCGGGCGTACCGCAACTGGAGGATCCGACCCCCCGCGGCGGCAGCGCCGGACCATGGCTGTTTATCATATTGGTAGCTGTGGTAATACTGTTGATCGTAGTAGGTATCGCCGCACTGCGCAACCGCCGGTCTGTCCGGCGCAGAAGAAGCAGACGCACCACCACCTATGCCTACCGCGGCAGGCGATGAACGCCCGCCGCACCAATTCAATCGCAGGAGGGCCTTGTGCCAAAGGGCGTTAAGGTTATCGCGCAAAACCGCAAAGCGCGGCACGAATATTTTATTGAGGATACCTATGAGTGCGGGCTCGTACTGTTCGGAACGGAGGTTAAATCCATCCGCGCGGGAAGAGTCAACCTGAAGGATAGCTACTGCATTGTCAAAAACGGCGAGATTTTTGTGCATGGCATGCATGTCAGCCCATACGAGCAGGGGAACATTTATAACAAAGACCCGTTTCGCGACCGCAAGCTGCTGCTGCACCGGCGGGAAATCGACAGATTGCACGGGCTTTCGCAAGCGCAGGGCATGAGCCTCATTCCCCTGCAGCTTTACCTGAAGGACGGGCTTATCAAAATGGAACTGGCCGTGGCCAAAGGCAAAAAGCTCTATGATAAGCGCCACGATATTGCCGACCGGGACAGCAAGCGCGAAATGGAGCGCAGCCTGAAGGATAAAAGCTTCCGGGACATGCGCGAACGATAACGTAACCGATGGTATCCGCCGTTTCATATAGAGCGGCGGAAAAGTATATCTTTTTAATTTTCAGGAGGAACGCATGAAGACACTGCCCTTTGATAAGGCACAGCTCCAGGCCATTGTACACACATACCCCACGCCGTTTCACATCTATGATGAAGCGGCAATGCTCAAAAACCTGAAACGTCTTCAAAACGCGTTTAGCTGGAATCCCGGCTTTCGGGAATATTTCGCGGTAAAAGCCGAGCCCAACCCCGTCATACTCAAGCTGCTGCACGCAGCCGGCTGCGGTATGGATACCTCTTCGCTGACCGAGCTGATGCTGTGCGAGGCGCTTGGGATTGAGGGTGAGCAGATTATGTTCTCCTCCAACGATACCCCGCCGGAGGAATTCGAGCTTGCGCGCAAGCTGAACGCCATCATCAATCTGGAC
The DNA here is from genome assembly GCA_023396535.1 of Bacillota bacterium. GTDB lineage: Bacteria > Bacillota > Clostridia > Christensenellales > CAG-138 > JAEWWD01. The sequence continues at coordinate 1,751 of JAEWWD010000122.1, read as the reverse complement.
GACATCACGCATATTGATTTCCTTCGCAAGAACGGCGGCATACCCGAAACCATTTGCTGCCGCTATAACCCCGGCGGTGAATTCCGTGCGGGCAACGCCATTATGGGTAACCCCGGCGAAGCGAAGTACGGCTTTACGCGGGAACAGCTCACCGATGGTTTTATGCGCCTAAAGACGCTTGGCGCAAAGCGCTTCGGCCTGCACGCTTTCCTCGCGAGCAACACTACGGATTCCACCTACTACCCCGCCCTTGCGCGCGTGCTGTTTGAAACGGCTGTGGAGCTCAGGAACCAGACGGGCGCCGAGATTACATTCATCAATCTCTCGGGCGGCATAGGCATCCCCTACCTGCCGGACGCCAAGCCCGCCGATATCGAGTGGATCGGCCGCGAGGTACAAAAGGTCTACGACGAAGTCATCGTGCCCGCGGGCATGTCGGTTTCGCTGTATACGGAACTTGGCCGCTATATTACGGGACCGTACGGATATCTTGTGACGATGGCCGTCCATCGCAAGGATACGCACAAGCAGTACATCGGTTTGGACGCCTGCGCGGCGAACCTGATGCGTCCCGCCATGTATGGTGCGTACCATCACATCACCGTCATGGGTAAGGAAAACGCGCCCGCCGACCATGTGTACGACATCACCGGCTCCCTCTGCGAAAACAACGACAAGTTCGCGATAGACCGGCAATTGCCCCAAATCGACATCGGCGACCTGATCGTCATACACGATACCGGCGCGCACGGCTTCGCAATGGGCTATAACTATAACGGCAAACTGCGCTCTGCGGAGGTGCTGTTGAAAAGCGACGGCAGTACGGAGCTGATCCGCCGCACGGAAGAGCCCAAGGATTATTTTGCCACGCTGGATTTCCTGCATCTGTTTGACTAGATCAGGAAAATGACATATACTATAATAGCCGGGACGTACCCGTGCAGGCCCGGACATTCCGGGCGCATGGGGGCGAAACTGGTTTCGACGGGGATCGCGGAAATTGGATAAGCGAGCCGCAGGTCCGGACTGCGTAATAACTGGAACCTAAACAATAACTGAGAACAATTCTTTTGTTCCCGTCGCTGCGTAAGCAGTGACCGTTCGGCTCCGGAGGCCCACGGCCGGTACCCGGGCGTCATCATCGTGGGGAACCAGCTTGCCTAAGCTTTGCGGCAGGTGGGATTTATGAAGCTACTGAAGCGCTGACCCTGTTGGCGGGGGCTTCGCTGAGGGAATGTTAAAACACCAGCTACGCTCGTAGAAAGTCCGGTGGACGGGTTTTCGGACGGGGGTTCGACTCCCCCCGCCTCCACCATAACGCAAAGGCACCCTTTGGGGTGCCTTTTGTGTTATGGTGCAGTGGTTCAAGGGAGTCGAACGGGCCGTTTAGAAAACTGTCCAGTGCACAGTTTTCAGGCCCCGGAGCCCTAAGCAAAGCGAACGGCGTAGTGCGGAGCGCAAGCAAGGAACGAAAGCGCAGGGCCGACTCCCCCCGCCTCCACCAAAATGAACGACGGTATGAGATCTGAACATTATTTCTGGAATGTACAGATTCATACCGTCTTTTCTTATGCTCAAGCCCTGTATTTGTGCGAGTTTGAGCATTTTTTATTTGTAGATCAGTTACGCATCTATTATTCAAAACCATAAATCTGAGAGATCAAAGAGTAAAAAAATCGACTTTCGAACATATGTGTCTAATTCGCTTTCTGCTCTTGCTTGCCATAAAATAAGCGTTCATAGGCACTTGG
>JAEWWD010000121.1 GCA_023396535.1 Bacillota bacterium | reverse complement strand
GTATTGTCCAGCGGGGTCTCCCATCCTATCGTGACATTCTTTTCTCCCGCAATATCGCAGGCATACTGTATCATTCGGGACGCACGTTCCAGCTCTTCATCTGTTTTGATCAGGCTCTGCTCAAAACAGCAGACCATGATCGTGGAAATTCCCATGGCGGCAGCAGAATACACTGCGTTTTTCAGCATGAGCCGCACTTTTTCATGGATAGGGGCCCCTTCCTTTGCATGGATGGGATTAAAATCCAGGTCGCTCATTGCAATATTGGCGTATTCAATTCCGTATTTCTGCTGCTCATCCAGGTAATATTCCTGGATTTTCTTTTGCCAGATGGGATAACCGTGAAAGCTCGTTCCCATTTCAATGGACATCCCATCCAACCCCAGATCGTGGATGATACGCGGCGCAAATACGCCCACTCCGGGCAACGCCTGATCGCATATTCCGAACTTGATACTCATTCTTCCATCCCCCTTCTCATCTCAGTGCAAAATGAATGTATTTTCATGCGGGGCAATCCCGCCTGTATTCCCTCCTATAAACTGTAGAAAGGAAGATATTCCTGCGGAGAGCGTTATTGAACGCAAAACTTTCCGATACATGTGATATTCATTTTAATGAAGGCCGTTCTTTTTTACGAACAGCCTTCATTAAAATCAGTTATGCTATTCGTTATTACTTGCTGACGATATTGGCCCAAAGCTCCGGGCTATCCGCATTTTCAGAAGTCGCAACCGTCGGGGGCAGTTGGATCGCTTCCTTCGCGTCCATAGCAACTTTTCCCTGCAGCGCTTCGACGAGCTTGTCGATCGCGGCATAGGCCATGTCAATGGCGGGCTGTGAGCAGGTCGCATCGAGATAGCCGTCCTTGATGTACTGGATGGCTCCGGGAGAACCATCTACGCCAACCGCGATGATGTGGCCGCTCTCTCCCACCTTAGCCATCTTGCCAAGTTGTTCTTCCGCGCTTACCAGCGGATCACCGCAAACGCTGTCGGAGGGCAGGAATATCGCGTTGATATCGGGGTTCTTCTGGAAGCCGTCCATGATGGAGTTATACGCGACGTCTGATTTCCAGTTGGTGGGCAGGGAAGCGACGATGTTCAGGCCGAGCTCCTTCGCCTTTTCCTGGAAGCCGGCGGACCTGTCGCGGCCGGAAGTGGAGGCCAAATCGCCCTGCAGCTCGAGCACCTTCAGATCGGCGACGGCGATGCCGGCCTTCTGTGCGAAATCAACGATAAGCTGAGCGGCTTGCCTGCCGAATTCCACGTTATCGGATTCGGACAGCGCAACGTAATTGCCTTCTTCAACTGTGCGGTCGACGAGCGTTACAGGGATATTGGCATCGTTGAGGAGCTTGACGGATTCGGACAACGCGGCGGCGTCTACAGGGGCCATCATGACGGCATCGATATGCTGCGCAATAACATCCTGCACCTGAGAGGCCTGCGTTGCGGCGTCGCGCTTCGCATCGAGGAACACTACCTGGAAGCCGTAGCTTTCAGCACGCTCGGTAGCGGCGCCATTGAGCGCTACCAGGAATTCGTCCTCAACGTTCTGGAGCATGACCGCCAGCTTCTTGCCTTCGCCGGGCTTGGAAGCATCCACGGGGGCGGGCGCTTCAGTCGCTTCGGGCGCCTTTGTCTCAACCGCAGGCTGTACGGTAGCCGCCGGCGTCGAAGGTGCGCTGCAGGCGCTCAGAACCAACATGATTGCCAATAAGCAGACCAGAATTTTTGATTTCATGTTCATCCTCCTAATATTGTTATTTGCACACCGGGTGCAAGCTTTAAATTCACCGGTTATTCCGCAAAATTGAACCTGTTGCGAATAGCGTCGAACAATACAGCCAGGAATATCACAATGCCCCGGGCCACATCCTGATACTCCGCCGCTACGCCAAACAGATTCAGCGCATTGTTGATGATGCCTATGAGCAATGTGCCGACCAGCGTACCCAGCATGGATCCCGAGCCGCCGGAAAGACTGGTGCCGCCTATAACGACAGCCGCGATCACCATGAACTCCATTCCCTGCCCCATCGCAGCATAGTAGCTGCCGATTCTCGCTGCGGTGATGAAGCCGGCGAGGCCGCTGATAAGACCAAGCAGTATATACACGCTCATGGTCACGCGCTTGACGTTGATGCCCGAAACGCGCGCGGCATTAAGGTTGCCGCCGATCGCCATAATTTTTCTTCCATACACGGTACGATGCAGCAGGAAGTACCCCACTATAAATGTGATGGCCATGACCCATATCAGCATCGGAAGACCCAGGGCTGTTTCCTTGCCGATAAAGCTGAAGCTTTCGCCAAGTTTTCTATAGGAAACGCCGCCGGTAAGCACCAGCGCAAGGCCCCTGCCGATACACTGTGTAGCCAGCGTGACAAGGAAGGGGGGCATATTCAGATAAGCGACCGCGACGCCATTGAGCAAGCCAAACGCAAGCGCGACCAGGAACATGATCACAAGCCCAATTGGCTCGCTCATACCGGCGTTCTGCGTCAGCACCGCATATGTGGCCGTGCAGGCCACCATGACCGCGCCAACCGATACGTCAATGCCGCCTGTGATAATGACGAATGTCATGCCAACGCCCAGCACCGCATAGCTGGACACCTGCAGGAGCACATTGGTGACGTTGGTGATGGTCCGGAAATTCTCGTTGAAAATCGCCAGAACCAAGGCGATAAACAGGAACAGAAAGAATATGCCGTATTTGAATACGAACTTAATGGGTTCCATTTTCTGCTTTTGCGTGTTTACCTCGTTATTCAT
>JAEWWD010000219.1 GCA_023396535.1 Bacillota bacterium | reverse complement strand
CCGCGCAAGAGAATGTGAATGATTCATGACAGCGCGCGGCGGGTACTTCGAGGGATGGTATTTCAAGCACCAGACCGAGGGACGGACGGTCGCCTTCATACCCGCACGGCATATCGATGAACAGGGGCGGCGTTCGGCGTCAGTACAGATCATAACGGACGGCTGTTCCGCCTGCACGGAATTTCCCTATGAATCGTTTCAGGTGAACCGGCGGAACGGGCTTTTTATCACGGTCGGCCCGAACCACTTTTCACTGCTGGGCGCCGACGTGGAGCTCGACGCAGGCGGCCTGACTGTACGGGGCGAGTTGCGCTATCGCGCTATCAAGCCGCCTCGGTACGATATCATGGGGCCGTTCCGGTTCATCCCGATGCAGTGCAGGCACAGCGTGCTGAGCATCCGGCACAGCGTGTCCGGAGCGCTTGTTCTCAATGGGGAAACCGTTTCGTTCGAAAACGCGACCGGATACATCGAGGGGGACAGCGGCAGATCGTTCCCCGCGCGCTATATCTGGACGCAGTGCGTCACGGATGGGGACAAGCCCGCCTCCATCATGCTCAGCGTCGCGGATATCCCGTTTGCGGGGCTGCGGTTTACAGGAGTGATAGGCTTCGTCTATATGGAGGGCAAAGAACGCCGTATTGCGACGTACCTCGGCGCAATCCCTGTGGAAACGAAGCGCGGCGCTGTGGCTGTGCGGCAGGGGAAATGGCTGCTAAGAGCGGAGTTGTTGGCGGAAAATCCGACGCCGCTGCGTGCTCCCGTGCATGGCGGCATGACGAGAATGATACACGAGAGCGCCGCCTGCCACGCGCGGTATACGCTATTTGAAAACGGCCGGACGCTGTTCGATTTCGTATCCGACAGAGCAGGCTTTGAAAGCGAGTATGGCCAATAGGGCGCTAATCCTGCTTGACAGGGTATCTGTCCTTCTGATCGAAAAACGTGATGTCGGCATAACCGGCGAATATTTTGCCGGAGTGACGGACTCCGGCAGGGATGTAATAGCGGTCGCCTTTTTGATAAGTATGAACGTCACCGCCTATGCACAATTCGATTTTTCCTTCCAGCACGATTCCCCATTGATCCGCATGCGCGTGCTCCGGTAACAGAACGTCCTGCGAAAACTGCATGAACAGCAGCTGATGATCCGCGCCCTGTGAAAGATACGCGGTCGCTCCGGCGATAGGTATATCCGCCTGGGGCATATTTTGAATAGGTTCAGGAAACACGTCGAGCATAGGAACCTCCTGATTATATTTTGTTCGTTCACAACAATCAGTTTTAAAAGCTGTCGGTTAAGACAAGTATAACAAATCTGTTTGGCCTTGAGATTTGTTCAAAGATTATTTTTTTTCTTTCCCCGTTTCTTATGATATCATTGTTGCGTATCGGTAGCCGCCAAACTACCAAAGATCCTTTGGGGAGGTTGTATCATATGAAAAAACGCATCATGGGTTTATTTTTAGCCGTATTGCTGGGGTTGTCGGTCTTTATGCCCTCAGCGCTCGCAATCGATGCCGGGCAGTCGCGCGTGACCATAGGCGCTAATCTGGATGAAGCCCAGCGCGCCCAGATTTATAAGGATTTCGGCATTGAAGAAGGCGACGTCACGGAGCTGAAGGTGACCAATGCCGAGGAACGCGCGTATCTGGAAGGGCTTGTTTCCGAGAATAAGATAGGCAGCGTGGCGCTTTCCTGCGTTTATATCAAAACGCTGGACGAGGGCGAAGGCCTGCATATCACGACGAACAACATCAACTGGTGCTCAAAGGAAATGTACATCAACGCCCTGACCACGGCGGGTATTTCCGATGCCGAAGTGAAAATCTCCGCACCGTTCGAGGTCTCAGGTACTGCCGCGCTGACCGGCCTTTACAAGGCGTATGAGGATATCACGGGCGAACAGCTGGATATGACGGCAAAATCCGTAGCGGCGGAAGAAATCGTCATAACGGGAAATCTCGCGGAAATGCTGGGCGATGTGGATGCGACCGAGCTCGTCAATCAGCTCAAGCTCATACTCGAGCAGACCAAGGGCATGTCCGACGACGAAGTGCGCAGCGAGATTAAAACTGTCGCCGCCAATATCAACGTGCAGGTAACGGATGCGCAGATTGAACAGCTGTTGCAGCTGTGCCGTTCTCTTGAGAAGCTGGATGCGAGCGAGCTCGCCGAGAAGGTCAATTCCATTACCAAAACCATCGAAAGCGCCAACAAGGTAGAAAAGACTGTTTCCAAGGTTGTGGAGGATGTGAAGACATTCTTCGCTTCCGTCGGCACATTCTTCAGCAAGCTGTTTACGAAGAAATAAGGTCTGTATTTTCCGGGCCTAAAACGCCCAGCCTCAACAACCCTTTCGCGCGTAATGCCGAAAGGGTTTTTCTTTACGAATGGAACGATATCTGCGAAAATGCAGAAGGAGACATACTATAGCTGACGGATATTGTACGGAGGTCGTATATGATACAGGAACGCATGAACGCGCTCAGAGCCCTGATGCGGGAGAACGGGATGGACGCATATCTCGTTCCCACGTCGGATTTTCACGCGTCTGAATACATTGCGGAGCATTTTCAAACACGCCGCTATTTATCCGGGTTTACTGGGTCGGCCGGTACGCTGGTGGTGCTGCAAGAAGAAGCCGGGCTGTGGACAGACGGCCGGTATTTCCTGCAGGCCGGGCGGGAACTCGAAGGCTCCGGCATTGCGCTGTACCGCATGGGGGAGGCCGGCGTACCGACTATCGGGGAATATCTCCTCGATAAACTGCCACACGGCGGTGTACTGGGGTTGGACGGGAGGACTGTGGACGCGGGCTTCTGCGAAGAGTTACAGGGCTTCTTTGGAGAAAATAAGCTGCGTATCATCGGCGAACACGATATTGCAGGCGCTATTTGGGAGGACAGACCGTCCTTGCCGTCAGCGCAGGCCTTTTTATTGGAGCAGCAGTACGCAGGCGTGTCCTGCGCGGCAAAGATCGAAGAGCTCAGGCGGGAAATGGCGCGGCATGACTCCAGCGTACATGTGCTGACGGCGTTGGACGATATCGCATGGCTGTTCAATATCCGGGGCGGCGATGTGGCGTATACACCGGTGCTGCTTGCATACGCGGTCATCGAGCGCGAGCGCGCCTATCTGTTTACGGACGAAAAAAAACTTGGCTTCAAAATCAGGCAAGCCCTGCAAGCCGTGCAGGTAGAGGTACTGCCCTACGACGGAGTATATGCGTTTGTACGGAAATACGGCAGCGGGGATCGCGTTCTGCTTAGCAAAAAACGCGTGAACTATGCGCTGTATTCCCTGCTTAAGGACCGAGTGGAGATTGTCGACGCCGATAACCCAACCATGCTCAAAAAGGCGATCAAGAACGCGAGGGAGATCGAAAATCTGCGTGCCGTGCATGTTCAGGATGGCGTGGCGGTTACCAAGCTTATCTACTGGCTCAAAACGCATGTTGGCAGGGAAACGTTGGACGAAGCCGCGGTAGCGTGCCGCATGGATGCGCTGCGGTGCGGGCGGCCGGGTTGTATCGGGCCGAGTTTTTCGACAATTGCTGGCTACGGCGCGAACGCCGCCATCGTGCATTACCATGCGGCGGAGAAAGGGTCCGCTGAGATCCGGCCGGAAGGCATGCTGTTGCTAGATTCCGGCGGCCAGTACTTTGGCGGCACGACGGATATCACGCGCACCATTGTGCTGGGGCCCGTTCCGGCGGAACAAAAGCGCGCATTTACGCTGGTGCTCAAGGGCATGCTGCGGCTTACGAACGCACGCTTTCCGTATGGATGCAGAGGATATCATCTGGATGCCATTGCGAGGTCTCCCCTATGGGCGCAAGGCCTCGATTATAACCATGGCACCGGGCACGGCGTGGGATACATGCTGTGCATACACGAGCCGCCCAACGCTTTCCGGTATCGGCAGGTCAGGGCCGACGAAGCATGCGTATTTGAACCGGGCATGCTCACTTCCGATGAGCCCGGCGTGTATGTGGAGGGGAAGTATGGCATCCGGACGGAGAACCTCATACTCTGCCGCGAGGAAGAGAAGAATGAATTCGGACGTTTTCTGGGATTTGAGACGCTGACTCTTGTGCCCGTTGACAGGGATGCGATAGACGACGGACTGCTGGACGTGCAGGAAAAAGCTTGGCTCAACGACTACCATGCCCGCGTATATGAGGCGCTGGTATCGCTTCTTGACGAAGAGGAACGGATTTGGCTGATGGAGGCAACAAAGCCTGTCTGAAACCGGATGGCTTGTGACTAGGTGGCTGCGAGCGGTTTACGGATTTCGAAATGTACCGCTACGCCTATAAAGCAATCAAGAGAACAAAGCTCTATTCTCCAGAAACTGGCGCCCCCGAGATCGTAATCGTGTATGAGGGAGAGCGATTCATGTTCCGTTTCGGCGCCTGACGGGCATACAATGTGATAATTGCCTTTCGTGTCGTGGTATTGAAAGAATGGCGTCCGGGTGGAGGGGTCCACTTCAATGCCTTTCTCCGCATAGTATGAAAGTGATCCGGCTTCCCCAATGGATAGCTGCTGGGGGATGGCTTCGTTCTGCAAAGTCATAAGCCAGTCGTAGCAGCAGTTTGAGATACCCAGCAGCATCATTTGGCTGGGGAACAACGATGTGCTGAATTCCACAGCGCCCTGCAGCAGATCCAAGGACTGCATTGTACCGTCGGCGGGCGGGCATTCGTTGTTCATCAGTATGTACTTGTTGAAAAAACGCCTGTAATCCGTATACTGTAGCGCTTCATTCAGCCGATTTCGCTCTTGCGTGACGACGCTTAGCCTGACTGTGGTGCATACGAGATATCCGAGCGGGCGCAGGCTTTCAGAGACCGTCTGTACAAATATCGCATATTCACCATAATCAGGCGGAAAGATACGCTGAAAATCGATGATCAGGCCATGATACCCTTTTTCATGCAATTGTGTAACGATAGTCACAAGCAGCGTGCGCTGCGCCTCCCGGCTTGAAAGAACATCGTGTACCAGCGCGCCCGAATAAGCGCCCGATTCACCGATATTGGAAATGACCATCATGGTCGCTACGCCCGCCTTGCGCGCCGCCCGGCGAGGAGCGGCGTCGTCCGTATAAGCGAGCGTACCGTTCGATTGCACCGTATAGCTCAATGGGCTGAGCCATGATAAGTAGGGTAGCCTGTCTTCAAGCGCCTGGGCATTGATAGTGGGCAGCGCGAAGCCGTTCACATCTATCGCGTCGCGCACCATTCGGGTATGCGGGAGCAATATGATCTGGCCAATATTTAGAGTGTTTATGGGAATATCCGGGTTTGCGGAATGCAATAGCTCGGTAGGTATACTGAATTTGCGGGCGATACCGTAAAATGTATCGCCTGTCTGCACGGCATATTCTATCAATTTATCACAACCATTTCTTGACAATTATGGTTATGTATATGCGGCCGGAAGAGGCGCCATGCAGCAGCGGATCATATGATGTAATATCATTGTAATTTGCAAAAGAGGAAAACAGACAATATTTCTGCAGTTTGTGGTATGTTCTGGCAGCGGACGATGTGGAAGCCCGCTGAACGTTTATCAGCCTGATAATATAGAATTATATGTGCAGGGATCGCGTATGACGATAAAACGCCCCTTCGCTAAGGAGAAGGGGCGTTTTGCATGGAGCAGGCAACTTGTTATTCGCCGCAGTATTCGCTTAAGCCGGCATACAGCTTTTGCGCTACCACGCGGCTGTCCTCTTCCCAGTGTCTGCGGCTGATGAGTTCTATGGACCACGGGCCGTCATACCTTGTGGCGCGGATGGCGTCCGCGTATTCCTTGAGCGGGATATCGCCTTCGCCCGGATAATACGCGCGCTGTACCTCTTCATCCCACGCCTCTCCGGCATAAGGCCGTCTGCCGTCGCAGAAGTGGATGTTGCACATGAGGGCTTTGTCCATTTTGGCGACGTCGTCGGGCGTGGTTTCGCCGCCGGCATAGAAATGCCAGGTATCGATGGAAATACCCATGTTGGGAAGCCCTACTTCGTCGAGCACTTCCAGCCCGAGCGCGAGGGAATGGATGGGCGCCCACGCCATTGTCTCAAGCTGTATGCGCACGCCGTAGGGGGCGGCCATTTCCGCGAGCCTGCGGATGTTCTTCGCCGTCATGCGCCGCGCTTCCGGCCAGGAAAGCTCAGAAAGCTCCGTCAGCGGGCAGACCTGCAGCGTCTTGCAACCTATTGCCTGCGTGATTGGCGCGAGATACTCCATTTCCGAGAATATGCGCTTGCGTTCTTCCGGCCGCATGCTTTCCACGCCGAAAATGTCGTTGACGCAGACGGGGGTAAGCTTAAATTCCTGCAGCATGGATACGACGTCCGCGGGTGTATTGCCGATAGCGAGGAAATTGCGCAGTTTGGGTACGGAAATCTCCACGGCGTTGAAGCCGCATTCATGCGCCAGCCGGAATGACGTGCGCAGGTTCAGATACTTGATGGAATTCAAATGCAACGCTTTGAGCATACGGTTCCCTTTCGCAAATTACTCTTCCGGATATATGACGACCTTGAGTGCTTTGCCGGCGCGCAGGAGGTCCAGCCCCTGCTGATACTCGCTCAGCGGCAACTGGTGCGTGGCGATCTCGTCCAGCGGGAGTATGTTGCTTTCGATGATGCGCGCGGCCTTTTCATAGTAGTATTTGCCCAGGAAGCAGCCGTGTATCTCTACTTCCTTCTTTACGATCTCGCCCAGCTTGATATTGGGAGCGGCCGTCTCGTCGTGACCGAACATAAGCACCTTGCCGCCGGTGCGGACCATGCTGATGGCCGTCATCAAAAACTGGCCCACCGCCTCCACGCAGTGGTCCACGCCCAGCCCGTTGGTTTCCTCCAGGCAGATCGCCTTCAGGTCCTCCTTGGTCGGGTCAACGACGCGCGTAGCGCCTACCTTCAACGCCTTCTCACGGCGGTACTGGTGCGGCTCGGATACGATGACCTTTGTCGCACCGTTCGCCTTGGCAAGCGCCGTGAAAAGCTGGCCTATGGGGCCCGCGCCCAGTATGCATACCGTTTCGCCGGCTTGTATCTTCAGCTTCTCTATGCCGTAGCCCACGCAGGAGAGCGGTTCGGCCAGCGCCATGCGGTGGAACGGCGTATCCTGCGCAATCTTGTATGCGGAACCGGCGGGTATAACCGCATAGCTCGTGAGTCCGCCGTCGCGGAATATGCCGCGCGTAGCCGCCTGACCTTCGATGCCTTCGCCGTGCAGGAACAGGTTCTCACACATTTCCGGCCTGTTGGAACGGCAGTTGTCGCAGTAGCCGCAGGGCGGATGCGGATCGACAATGACTTTGTCGCCGGGCTTGAGGCCGGTGACGGCGGAGCCCACGGACTCTACCTGCCCGCAGAATTCATGGCCGAATATGATGCCCGGATTGGCCGGGTGCAGCGGCGGGTCCATCAGTATGTGCAGGTCCG
>JAEWWD010000003.1 GCA_023396535.1 Bacillota bacterium | reverse complement strand
GCTTAGGAGGATGGCGAAATGCAAGTACTTGTGCTTACGGGCAGCCCGCATCCCAAGGGGACCACGGCGTGCCTGGCTGACGCGTTCTCTGAGGGCGCGGCTGCGACGGGTCACGACGTCGTGCGCTTTGATACCGCGCAGCTTACCGTCCGCCCCTGTCTCGGCTGTGAGCACTGCAACCGGCACGGCGGGGTCTGCGTGCACGAGGATGACATGCGGCTCATCGAGCCGGCGCTTTTTTGCGCCGACGTCATTGCGTTCGTAACACCGCTGTACTATTTCGACATGACCGCGCAGCTCAAATGCGTCGTCGATCGCATGTACGCCCCCAACGAAAAGCTGCGGAAGCTTACAAAGCGTGTGCTGCTCATCGCCGCAGGCGCCGATACCGAGGAGTGGATCATGAACGGTGTCGCCGCCCATATGGACGCCGTTTGCCGGTATATGCATTGGGAGCTTGCCGATACGCTGCTGGTATATGGCGCGGCCGCGCGCAAGGATGTGGAAAATACGAAATACGAAACCGCCGCCCGGGAGCTGGGCAGGGCGCTGTAAGGCGGTCATGGAGTTTTATGCGGCGGGGCGGATGCCCCGCTTTTTTGCTTTTCAGCGCGGACATTCGCTGTATTCGAGGGACAAAGCCCGCAGTTTTGAGCCGCAAATAAAAGAGACGCCCGCAGGCTGTGCCTGCGGGCGTCTAGAGTATCCGTTGTTGCCTTTACGGCCTGGACGAGCTTACGAGATCCACGTCCACATAGGCTGTGAGAGTTTTGCCGGTGTTGTCGTCATCGTCACGGTCGTCGCGGAAGGAGACCAGCAGCAACGATCCGACCTGGCCCTTTACGGTCAGCCTGGTGCCTCGGGAAAGCTTACCGTAGGGGTCACTCTCGCCGCTTACATAGAACGGTGAACGGCTGGTATTTGCATAGGTCGCAGCGCCTGCATATTTAGCGACGTATACATAGGAACCTACGGAATAATCGCCGTCGTCGTCATCGTAATAATAGGAACCGGAGGTGCTCAGATCATCCGCCAGAACATAGTAGATTTCGTCGTCGACCATGATCTTGATCCAGTCGCTGTTGCCCGCGAGGGCCCATACGCGTTCGCCTTCGTCGAGGTAGCCTTCGCGATAGCTCTTGCTCTCGGAAGGTACGGAATAGCAGTAGGTGTAATCATCCTTGGCGTACATCCAGCGGTTCATCGTGCTCATGCTGCCGCCTGAGGTGGAGCCGGTGATGACGGTGATGCGGGAGGTCTGCACATAGCCTGTTCTGCCGTCGAAGTCTATACGGGTCCATCCATTGCTGGAACTGCCGGTGCGCGTTGCGGTATCCCCGGCGTACAGATATCCAAGCATAGCGGAGGAGGTGCTGGCTTCCTTATAAACGCGAACGGAGTAGGAAGCGTATACCAGTCCGCTGGAGCTGCTGGTGGAGCCGGAGCCTTTCAGCCAAACATCCGAGGCGTGAACATAGGCGATCCTGGAACCGAACTGTACCTGATACCAGCTGGAACCGCTGGTGCCGAGGTAAGTGACGGTATCCCCTTCGTCAAGATAGCCGATGGCGCGATAGGCCGTACTGGGGCCGCTGCGAACGGCTACGTCGTCCTCAATGGCGTAAAGCAGCGTGCCGGAGGAGGAAGAGCCGCCGGAGCCGGAATATACGCTCAGGTAAGAGCTGTACACATAGGCGTAGGAGCCGTTATAGACGACTTTCGTCCAGCTGCCGGAGGTGCCGACTTTCGTGATGGTCGTACCCTTGGTAAGGAAGCCAAGTATCGAATAGCTGGTGCTGGGGCCGGTGCGCACGTTGACGTTGGCTGTCGCCACCATCGTGGTGCCGCTGGCGGAGGAGGAGCCGGAAGAACCGGAAGAACCGGAAGACGGGGTCAGGTAAGAAGAGCTTACGTATGCCGTGCCGGTGCTCCAGTTGATGATGGTCCAGTTGCCGGTGGAGCCGACCTTGGTCACCTTGTCGCCCTTGCTCAGCTCTCCGATTTTGGAATAATTGGTGCCGGGGCCTGTGCGCACGTTGACGTTGGCCGTCGCGGCCATCGTGGTGCCGGAGGACGAACCGTTGTCGATGATGATCAGATCGTCGTCGTCATAGGCGCTCACGTCGGCGGTCTTGACATAGCCATACTCGTCGTCAAAAATAATTTTTGTCCATACGCCGGCGGTGCCGACCTTGACGACGACTTCCCCTTCTTCGAGCGTGCCGAGAGTGCTGTAACTTGTGCTGGGTCCTTTTCGGACGGTTGTGTCATCGTCCGCAATGACATACGTGGTCGCAGCCATCGCTGGTACGGCCAGCGAAAGCGCCATCAGCAGCACGACAGCGGCTGACAGCATGCGGGTTGTAAGTTTACGGTTCATAGTGATTCCCTCCTTCTACGGTTTATCCAAACCTACTATCCATCCCGCGACGGTGCATTGCGCAGAACGCGTTTTCCGCCTCAGGGATCGATCCGCCTACCATGATTATAATGCGCCCTTCCCAAAAAGAAACGTTAGCGCTGGAAAGTTCATACAATCTTTATAAAGCGGACGCAGGATATCCATGTCCTGACACAGTATCAATCCCCCAGAAGTACGTAATCCGATGGATTCACCGGCGCGCCGTCCTTATACAGAGCAAAATGCAGGTGCGGGGCCATAGCGCATTCGCTGACAGAGGTTTCGCCTATCACGCCTACCGTGGCGCCGGCGTCCACCTTCTGCCCTTCTTTCACCGACGGGTTTTCAGCAAGGTTTGCGTATATGCTGACAAGTCCGCCGTCATGCTTGATTTCCACCGTCACGCCCAGCGCTCCGTCCGTATATACGCCCTGCACGGTGCCGCCCTTGATGGCGTGTACCGCGGTGCCCAGCTTGGCGGCGATATCTACGCCGTCATGCGTGGTCCATTGCTCCAGCGTTTCCGAATAGAGCAGCGCATCCACGGCGTATCCCCAGACGAGCTCCCCCTCCACGGGGGCGGCGGCTTTACTGCTTGCGGCCCGGGCGGGCGCTTTTGTAGCCGCGGGCGTCGCGGCCGGCGCGGGCGTCGCGGTTTGCCGCGGCGTCGCCGTGGCGGCCGGGGTTGGCGTTGGGCGCATGGCTTCGGAAAGCGGTTCGTCCTGGCTGACTCCGGCAGCCTCGGACATTGGGGTGGGCTGCGTCTGATCCGGCCTGTTGCCGGGGATCAGCGCGACGGCCATCGCGATGCCGATGCAGAGTATGCACAGACCCAATACTACGTAGAAGCCCTGCTTTTTCAAAAATTCCGACGCCGAGGCGCGAAGCGCGGCGGCACGGTTTCCCTTGTGTTCCATGGTTATCCTCCTTTATAAACGTTCTTGGTACCCGTAAGGTTGCATGTTATGAGTGTTTCCAATATAAAAAAGGTTTAACCTATACGATACACAGGATTCCACCCGAAAAACCCGCCGCATGGGCTTTTTGCTGCCCTGCAATAGCCTGTCCAGCCCGCTTGAATTTTACGCAGCACGCGCGGTAATTTTCGTGAGGCGCCGAATCATACGCCGCTTAGCGCGGCGGGCCGTTCCGCCTGTCAAAAAAGCGCAAAACCGGCGCGCATTTTGCAAACATAAAAAGAGCGGGAATACATATTCCCGCCCTTTGCTGTCGCCCGGACAAAATACAGTTCCCTGATTGCAGGTTCCCTCTTACCGGGCTTCATAAGGTTCTCGCAATGCAATGAAGCAATGTTCCTACCTCGCAGTTAGTATGGCAAATTGGTCCTGACATACTCTGGTAATTTTATCCTTTTCTTTTTTGCGTTTATTGCAGGCAGGTAGCAGAAAGGTATCGCCGCCTTTAGGCGGCGACGATGATTCTTATACAGGGGGGCGAGCGACCGTTGGCCGCTCGCCCTCCTGTCCCCCGGTGAGGTGTGGAGTTTCCGGCCTCTCCATATTTGGAAAGTGGTTGATCGCTATGTCTTACGTGAACGGTTCATTTCGCGTATGAGTTCAGAAAAAGCATTCGGGGCGCTTGCCGCTTCGTTTATGCGTTAATCGATGCGTATGACATACAATCCGTAAAAATCGGCGACATGCGCGCCGATTTTTACTCCTTGCGCGCGACGGTACGCGACAGAAGCCGAAGGCTTCCGAGCGTGCCGCCGCGCGAGAAAGCCCGCCGCAGCGTCTCGCGCAAATGTACAACGTGCATTTGCGCGACGACATGAAAAAGGCGGGAACCTTTAGTCCCCGCCTTTGCTGTCGCCCGGACTGAACGTTGCCTGAACGTATGCAGGTTCCCTCCTACCGGGCTTCGTGAAGGTTGTCACGATGCTACTAAGCACTGTTCCCACCTCGATAACTAGTATGGCGGCGCGAACAAAGAATACTCAGGTATTTATTACCAATTCTTACGTCTTACCATGTGGAATGATACAGCCAGGATGCGGGAATGAGCATGGTGTACGGCGCTGTAACGACGGCAAGCAGGAGCGCGGCCTTTTTCTTTTCCCTGTCTTCAACCGGCCAGGATTTGAACGAGACCTTGTAATTAAACAGGTAGATCAGCGCGCCCGCGCCCGCGATCGCGAGCAGCGCCACGAAGAGCGCATACGGGCTTTTGAACGCATTATAGCCGAGCGGCCCCGTAACGTTGTCGTAAAACCACCGCCATGTGGCGCTGTCCGATCCGCTGAAAGCCGATTCAGCAAAGCTGACCGTCAGCAGTACTATAGCGCCTATCATATCCGCCAAAAAGCCGAAGCCCCACACCTTGAGTATGGACTGCTTGTACAGCGTTTTCCTGTCGCTTAGCTTGAGCAGATGAAACGCGAGCAACAGTACCAGCGAATCGATTATAAAGTTCGCGGGTAGCACGACGATCCATACCGTGGGAATGAGTATCAGCATCCAGACGGGGAAAATCACGTTGTACAGCGTTACAGATTTGCGCAAATTAACGTCCTCGCTTTTTGATTTTTTATTTGTAAAGCATGAAAAGAGTTACATTCCCGGTCGGCTATAAATTTTCCCAGCAGGAATGCCGCAGGCATTGCTGCGATTATGGGTTCTTAGGGCCGTTACGGCCCTAAGCGGAGGTTTGGAGGCGGAGCCTCCAACATACTTTTCCCCTACGCCACAGCAGGCGTCGCGTCAGGCAGAGGGGTGGGTGTCGCGGGCTGGGCGGGCAAAGCGTTATAGACGGCGTCGGGCAGGCGGGATTTGCTGACGTCCCGCTGGGATACGTTTGCCGCGCCGCACAGCTCAAGCATGCGCGCGTACAGCGCGGATTGCCCGGCGCGGATGGCGCGCTCGTCCAGCGGCGTGCTGATATCCGATCCCTCCGGGCGGGTGCAGAGCGCTTTGAGCGCGTCCATCTGCCTGCGCAGTGCCAGCACGGGACTATTCGCCGGGTAATTGCCGGAGGAATCGGCGGGGAACGCCGCTTTCACCTTGCTGCGGGCAAGCAGGTATTCCGCGTCGGAAATATCGTCTATCCCCTGCTCCGCCGCGATATCCGAGAGTACGTAACCGATATCGTAGCGCGGGTTGGTCTCGATATCGACGCCGTAGATGCCCTTGATGAGCGCGGCGAGCTTGGCGTTGTCGATGAGGTAATAGTTCGCGCTCGAATACGGCGTATCGCTGCGGTATTCGCCCTCCAGTGTGTGGCGGTGGATATCGTCCATCGTGAGCTGCGCGCCAAACGCCGCGACGGCGGCGATTTGCTCCGCATTCATGTTGGTGTTGATATATTTCTTGATGGAGCGGTATACCTTGGGGAAGTTCAAAAGCTGATCCTTGCTCTTGAGCTGCTCAAATATGGCGAACAGCATGCGCTGTTGCCTGTCGTTGCGGCCCGCGTCCGTACTGATGCCCTTGCGCGCGCGCACGTAATCGAGCACCTGCTGGCCGTTGAGCTTCTGGTAGCCGGGCTTGAGCGTCCTGCCGTTGAGGTGTATGGTGAGATCCACGTCGTAATATACGCCGCCCATGGCGTTGACCACGCCCTTGAGCCCGTCCATATCCACGCCGGCATAATAATCGATGGGCACGCCGAGCAGTTTGGATACGGTCTGCATGGCGAATTTATAGCCGCGCGTGCCCTCGCTGCCGCCCTTGGCGAAAGCGGCGTTGATTTTCCATTTGCCGCGTACGCTGTACAGCTCGCCCTTGTCGTTGTAAATGGGGGCGTAGCTGTCCCGCGGTACGGATATGAGATGCACGCTCTTGTTTTCAAAATCCACGGTCAGCAGCATGAGCACGTCGGAGCGGAAATCGTTGGTTTCGTCGCGGTATAAGTCGTTTTCCTCCACCGTGCGCTCGGGGCTGCTGTCGTAGCCGAGCAGCAGTATGTTGACGCGGTTGTTCATGTATTCGAGGTTGTACGGCGTGGGCGCAGGCGTAGGCGTGGGGGTGGGCTCGGCGGTCGCGCCGGGCGACGCAGTAGTGGCAGGCGTGGGCGCGGGCGTGGCCGGAATGGGGGTAACCACCGGCGTAAGCGCGGGCTGCGGGGTCTTGAACGCCTGCATGGGGTCCGCGAATACGACGTACAGCGTCCGCGCAAGCAGAAGAAGCCCGGAAAGCGCGAGCAGCAGAAAACCGGCGCGGACGTACCGCATGATCTTACCCTTATTGTTGCCGCCTTGTTCCATTGTCCGCTCCCCTTCGTATCGTCTGTTGCTATGGTAATATGACGTACAGGAAATGTAAAGGTGTCAAAACGAGGGCAGGAAACGGCTGGTACGCCCTCCCCTGTGAATTGTATGCGTGTCCGCCGTGAATTTATATACACATTGGCCGTATGCGGCGTTATAATGGGCAGGAGCCGCGATTAACATGCGCGGCAGTTTTTTAGAGCAGAAGGTAGTATTTGTGAAACAACAGCAAACACCCGGCAATGTTGCCGGACGTTCCTACAACTCCCTGATATTCGCGCTTACCTTGACATCCGTATACCTGTTCTGGGGCGGCACGTTCCTGGCTATGAAAATCGGTATGGAGACCATCCCCGTGTTTTTGATGGTCGCCGCGCGCGCTCTTTCCGCGGGCTTCATATTGTATGGTTCCTGCAGGCTCAGCGGCCAGCCGCGTCCCACCGCCATAGAGTGGCGAAACGGCGCTATCGTAGGCGCGCTGCTGCTGGTAGGCTCCAACGCCGTGGTGACATGGGCGGTGCAGCTGGTGCCCACATCCATCGCGTCGGTGGTAGTCGCGACCGTGCCGTTGTGGATTGCCTCGTACAGCTTCCTCGCCAGGCTGCAGAAGCCCAGCGTTGGCAGCATATTGGGCATATTCCTCGGGTTGTGCGGCATTGTGGTGCTGGTGTGGAACCCCGGCGAAATCGCCGCCCACAGCCTGAACCTGTTCGGTATATTCGCGCTGCTGTTCGCTTCCCTTTCCTGGTCCACGGGCGCTATCTATTCGCGCACCGCGCGCATGCCCGCGACGCCGCTGCTTTCCACCGGCGTGCAGTTGATCGCTGGCGGCGTGATGCTTACCGTTATCGCGCTTATTCACGGCGATTTTTCCGGCTTTTCGCTCGCGCAGGTATCCCTTCGTTCCTGGCTGGCGTTCGGGTATTTGGTGGTATTCGGTTCGCTTGTCGGGTTTGCTTCCTTCGCGTGGCTGTTTAAGAACGTAAAGCCGACCATCGCCTCGACCTACGCGTTTGTCAACCCCATCGTCGCGGTGTTTCTGGGCTGGTTCTTCGCCGGAGAACAGCTGGGCGCGAACGCGTTCGTATCGGCGGCCATCATCATAGCGGCCGTCTTCTGCATCACGGTGTTTGGCAGCGGCCACGGTGCGAAGACGGCTGCGGAGACGGGCGAAGGCGCGGCGGCGGAAGAGTGACGTTTTGCAGGGGTTTCACCCCTGCACCCTGACCAAAGGGACACGTCCCTTTGGAATCCCGATTCTGTGAACGCCTAATAAGGCGTTCACAAGGGATAGTTAAATGGCAAGCATTGCTGGGGAGCGGGGAGTCGAAGCCGAGCGCCGCCTGTGGCGGATGAAGCGAGGCGAAAGACCAGTGAGCAAGGACGTGCAAGGAAACAGCTCGCTGTGACGAAGCACAACCATTGCGAACTGCGCAGCCCTCCCGCTATTAAATTCAAATAATCAATCGTCGCCGCCCAGAGGCGGCGATACAGATTTGCTTTAGGAGGGACCTCCATGCCGCATCCGTGGGAAGAAGTGGAACTTTCCGCTTACGAAGGGCACATGAGCCTTGCCGGAATAGAGCAGTTGCAGACTCTCAACGCTCTGATGCGGCAGCGGCTTGACCGGTACCGGCCGCGCAGCGTCATGATATGGGGCGTGGCGGGCGGCAACGGGCTGGAGCATATCGACCCGCAAACGGTAGACCGCGTGGTGGGCGTGGATGTGAATCAAGATTATTTGGACGCGTGCAAAAAGCGCCACGCGCACCTGGGCGAACAGTTTACCGCCGCGCGCGCGGATTTAAGCAAGCCCTGCCCGGAGCTGGGCACGGCGGAGCTTTTGATTGCGGATTTGTTTATTGAATACATCGGCATTGTGGCTTTCGTCGCGCGCGTAAAGGAATGCGCGCCCAAAACGCTTTGCTGCGTCATACAAAAGAACGTGTCGGCGGCGTTCGTGTCGACCTCCCCATATATGCAGGCGCTTTCAGGCATCGGTGCGCTGCACCGGGATATTGAGGAGGCGGAGCTGGTGGCCGCGCTTGCGGAAATAGGGTATCAGGTCGTCCACCGCGAGAAAGTCCCGCTCAAAAACGGGAAGATGTTTGTGGGGGTGGAGTGCGGGAGAGGTGTTATATGAGTATCTGGGGATGGCCTCATTCCAGGAGTATATATAATGTTAAGCATAAGAAATATTGTTACATTAACAATGCGTCATGAAGAAATATTTCATCGATTATTTGCTTCTTTTTATTCTGAGTTTTTTCTAGCCAATCACATTCTTTAGCAAACATTTCTTGTCCCATACTATTTAAATTATGACCATCAGCAAAGCAATTAATTACATAAGTCATAAAGACATCTACATATGAGTGTAAGTTTTCTATTAACAGAGATATATATGGCATTTTATCTCCATTATGAATGATTAAATTGCGGTTTCGATAAGCACGCATTAATTGCCAACGAACTCGAATCGAATGATTTTCAATAGAATCTGCTAAAGAGCCTCTTGTTTTTAGCATAGCATTATATTTATTAATTCGGATTTTCAATAATGGAAAATCACTACAATTGTTTAAGAATGCATCTCTTTGTGTAGCAAAGGTATCGAACGCTATATACTTACCAACACAATATATGCGTTCAAATTCATTTGTTACTTCACCAATTATTCGATTATACTCTATGAGATTATAGTTTTTAATATCCTGAGCAATTTGTTCTAATAGAGAATACAAGTAGTGGCTTTTAATGATTGGAACTAAATAGGTACAGATTTGATTAATGCGGTCAGAAGTATTGGCATTACTAATATCCAATAAGCATTCTATAATTGCCCATAAATCTAACAACTGATTTTCATGAGCATTGCTTTTTAATGATAAACTATGAAGGTTAGATGATAAAAATAATGCTAGGGCATTGTTTTTTGAGCTAGCTAATGCAGATTTCGCTGTGTCTAGTTTTTCATTAATTAGAGCAGTAGGAAAGCCTTTCATTCTATGGACTGCGCTTATTTTGGGAGTGATTATTGTGAAATATCCACTTTCATCATAGACAATAAATTTAGCAGATTGAGTATCAAAATCGAAATAGTGATCATACAAACGGAATAATGATAACCCGAGGTTTATAGACATTTCGGCTGATTCTGCAGCTGAATAAGGATCACATGCATCATAATTATTGAACACAAAATAGGATTCTGTATTACTTTTGCTCAAAAAAGTCCTTTCTTTTGGAACTGAAGTTTTTGGTGCAAAAACATTGGTTATATTAACGTCATTAAAATTTTCGCAGATTTTACGTAATTCATTATCAGCAATAACAACAACTGTATATTTTATTTGGTCTCCTGTAAATGAAGATAGGAAATCTTCTATCTGGGTATTGCAGTTGACATTCGTTTTTCTATTAAAATAACAATGTTTTAAGGTGTCGAAAATAAAACGTTGGTCATAACCCATATTTACAAATTCTGATATCAATGATTTTGTTAAGTTATAAAGTTTAGGCTGTTGTTGTTCATCATTATCTATTATTATGCTTGTTATTTTCTCTTTTAACATTCGTAGATATTTGCCAGAGGAGAATACTCTTCTATTTATTGTATAGACAATTGCTCGACGTTCATTATAATTTAAGTCGTTAGGGTTATGAATTGAAATTACTTTCTCTCCCATTTTTTTAACAAAATATTTCAATGGTGAGTCTGCTTCATTTTCAAAAACATAATCGTTTTTTAAAGAATAGAATAATTCTTCGACGATGGGTTTAATTGTTCCTTCTGGAACGCCGTGATTATCTATTGCATCAATTGCGCTGATGGCATCATAACAAAGATAATGGGAATTTAGCGTTGGTAATCTATGGGAAGGTATTGAATAATCGAAAATTAGCTCGTTCACTGCTTGCGCAAATAACAACAAGTTTTGGCAGTTATCCAAATCAGCCCACTTAACGATAATTCCTCTTTTCATAGTATATATTCTCCGCAAATTACTATATATATGATATATTACGATATTATTCCTGAATTTTCAACCATGCTAGTAAGTGAAAGAAGTATCTGCTAACCGAAGTGGAGGGTGGATGCTAAAGGACAGCCAGCCGGATAGCCCACTCCACACAAACAAACGCACCGTGCAACCTGCCAAGCGCTCCTCATCCCCTTATTACTTACCTTCAATGCCCCACCAACCTCACCAGCGCCGCCTCAAACTGCTGATCCTGCTCGGCGGTTCGTTTGGACGGCCCCTTTAGCCTGCCGCCCGCGTTGCGGATTTTCCGTGCCGTGTGGCGGGCAAGCAGCAGCGCGTCGATATTATCTTCCGTATATTGCATGCCGTTCTGGTTGAGTATGACGGCGCGTTTTGCAAGGCACATGGCGGCCAGCCCGTAATCCTGCGTAATCACGATATCCCCCGGCGCAACGCGGTTGACCAGCGCGAAATCCACGCTGTCCGCGCCCTTGGAAAACACAAGCGTCTGTGCCCCGTCCTTTTCAAAATAGTGTGCGGTGTCGCACAGTATCAGGCACTCCACATGATGCGCCTTGGCTATACGTACGGCGATATCCACCACGGGGCAGCCGTCCGCGTCGATAAGTATTTTCATATAACATTCTCCCGTGGGTTCAAACAAACAGGCGCTGTTTTTGCGTATTTTTCCAAATAGACGAACACCAGACCCGGTGAAACTCGCCTTTCCTGAAACCGCACATACCCAACTCGCTCATAAAGCCTGATATTCCGTTCGCTTTTGCTGCTGGTGAACAGCTTATATCTCGCGTGCGGCATTGCCTGTTCCACGGCGGCGAGCAACAGCGTCCCAATGCCCCTGCCCTGCATATCCGGCCGCACGATGAGCTTGCCTATGAATAACGTGCCGTCTTTTGAATGCGCACGCACCGAGCCTATCATTTCGCCCGCTTCATTGACCGCCTTGAGTATTAC
>JAEWWD010000176.1 GCA_023396535.1 Bacillota bacterium | reverse complement strand
TTTCGAACATGTCAAAGCCTTCCTGCGTGTAAGCGCCTACGGGGCGCTCTGCAGCCGCTGCTGCGCGCGCTGCTGCGCCTGCTCGGCGCGGTTGAGGTCGATTTCCTCCGGCCATTCGCAGGTCTGGCAGAATATGTACACGCCCTCGCGCGTGACCTCCATGAAGCCCTCGGAATGGAACGCGATGCGGGTCGTATCGTCCGCCGTGCGGATGACGAGCTCGCCTACCGTGAGCGCCGTTACCATGGGTACGTGATCCGCGAGCACGCCAAGCCGGCCGCCGATGGATTCCACCGTCACCGCCGTAGCCTCGCCGCTGTAGAATACGCGCTCGGGCGTAAGCACGCTCAGAGGAAAACGTTTAGCCATTTTTGAGCTCCTTGCTCTTTTCGCGAACCTCTTCCAATGTACCTACCAGCAGGAAGGCGGATTCGGGCAGGTCGTCCGCCTCGCCGTTGACGATGGCTTCAAAATCCGTCACCGTCTGCTCAAGCGGCACGTAACGGCCGGGCGCGCCGGTGAATATCTCCGCGACATGCAGCGGCTGGGAGAGGAAGTTCTGCAGCTTGCGCGCGCGGTATACCGTCAGCCTGTCTTCCTCGGTGAGCTCATCCATGCCGAGTATGGCAATGATATCCTTGAGCTCGTGGTAGCGCTGCAACGTTTCCTGCACGCGGCGGGCGACGGAATAGTGGCGCTCGCCCACGATGGAGGGCTCAAGTATGCGGGACGAAGAATCGAGCGGGTCCATTGCGGGATAAATGCCGATTTCCGCGATGGAACGCGAGAGTACCGTCGTGGCGTCCAAATGCGCGAATATGGAGGCGGGGGCCGGGTCGGTCAGGTCGTCCGCCGGCACGTAGATAGCCTGCACGGAGGTGATGGACCCTTTGCTGGTGCTGGCGATTCGCTCCTGCATTTCGCCAAGCTCCGTGGCCAGCGTGGGCTGGTAGCCCACGGCGGAGGGCATGCGCCCCAGCATGGCGGAAACCTCGTTGCCCGCCTGTACGTAGCGGAATATGTTATCGATGAACAGCAGCACATCCTGGTGCATTTCGTCGCGCAGGTATTCGGCCATGGTAAGGCCGGAGAGCGCCACGCGCATACGCGATCCCGGCGGCTCGTTCATCTGCCCGAAAGCGAGCGCCGTGCGCTCAATAACGCCGGTTTCGCTCATTTCGTTGATGAGCTCCGCGCCTTCACGGCTGCGCTCGCCCACGCCGGTGAATACGGAATAGCCGCCGCGGTTCTTTACGATGTTATGGATCAGTTCCATAATAAGTATGGTCTTGCCCACGCCGGCGCCGCCGAACAGGCCTATTTTGCCGCCGACGGGATAGGGCGCCAACAGGTCGATGACCTTGATGCCGGTTTCAAACAGCGTGGTGGAGGGGCGCTGCACCACAAGCTGCGGTGGCGCCTGGTGGATGGCGCGGCGCGGCGCGTCGATAGGACCCTTGCCGTCGATGGGCCGGCCCAGCACGTCGATGACGCGGCCGAGCACGCCCTCGCCTACCGGCACGGTAATGCCTTCGCCGGTGTCGAGTACGGATAGGCCGCAGTATAGGCCTTCGGTGGCCTCGAGCGCCACGGCGCGCACGACACCCGGCGACTGGTGCCGCGCTACCTCCATGTGGACGGGCGGCTCGGTCTGCGTTTTGAGCAGCGCGTGTATTTGTGGCTCGCGGCCCGTCTCAAACTGAACGTCGAGCACAGGGCCGGAGATTTTGACGATACTGCCGAGATTGGTTGTTTCAGTCATGGGCTCCGCCTTTCTCCGGGTCTAGGGTAAGGGTAGTTGACCCCCTGCGCCAAAAACTGCTATTTTGGCGCACTGTATTGTCATCGTCAGTCAATTACCCTTGCTCCAATGCGTTTGCGGCGCTGACGATCTCGGATAGTTCGTTGGTGATGTTCAACTGCCGCACGGTATGGTATTGCTGCGTAAGCGATTCAATCATTTCGTCCGCGCTGCGGGTGGCGTTTTCCATGGCCGTCATGCGGGCGCAGTTCTCGCTGGCGTAGGAATGCACCAGCGCGCCGTACACATAACCGATGATGTACTGCGGCACCAGCGCGTGAAATACTTCCTCCGGCGACGGATCGTAGAGTATTTCCTCATCCGGCGGCTTCACGACGTCTTCAAAATCGCTCAGCTCTATGGGCAGCAGCTTGATATCCACAGGCTCATGCACCAGCGTGTTGATAAAGCGCGTATACACGAGGTGCAGTTCGTCGATCTCCCCCGCGTCATACAGGTCCATAATGATGGAAACGATCCTGCGCACGGTATTGATGGTCGGGTCCTCGCCGATGTGGGCGAAGTTCTCGTTAACCTCGATGCCGCGCCGGCGGTAGTGCGCCGCCGCCATCGCGCCCACCGTATATATGTGGGATACGTCGTGCGTTTCGAGTCCCTTATCCGCGACGGAAAGCACATCGTTGATGTAGCTGCCTGAAAGCCCCTTTTCCCCGGCGATGATGATGTACGCCGATTTTCCTGTGAGCTCGCGGTGCATGATGTACGGGTGGCTGCAGCCGCTGGGGCGATAGCGGATATCCCTCATAGCCGCGATGGCGCGGTAAAAATACGCCCGGTTCTGCTCTATATTGCGCAGAGCCTTGCGCATGCGCGCGGCGGACACCAGATGCATGGCGTTGGTGATCTGCCGCGTCTGCGTCACGCTTTTGATGTGAAAGCGGATATCGCTCATGCTGGGCATGCTTACACCGCCTTCTGATCCAGATAAGCGCGAATGCAGTCGCGCAGCGCGTTGGCTGTAGCATCCGTCAGGTCGCCGGTGCGGTCGATTTCCTCAAATTCCTCGCGGCAGCGGCTGTGCGCGTATTCAAGCAGCCCCTCGTTGAAGGATCGCACCTTATCGATGGGGACTGACTTGAGGAAGTCCTCCGTCACGCACAGCAGCAGGAACACCTGCTCGCTCAGAGCGAGCGGCGATTGCTGCGGCTGCTTGAGCGTCTCCGTAAGCCGGTCGCCGTCGTCCAGCAGTTTTTTAGTGGCTGGGTCGATATCCGCGCCGAACTGCGCAAACACCTGCAGCTCGCGGTATTGCG
>JAEWWD010000184.1 GCA_023396535.1 Bacillota bacterium | reverse complement strand
AGCCAGCGCCGCGCCGCTTTTCAGGTTGGGCGCGATATCCTTTTCATACAGCGCCGGCTGCTTTTCATCGTTGACGAGTATCATGACGACGTCCGCGGCCTTGACGGCTTCCGCCGTGACCATAGCCTTAAGCCCTGCATCCCGCGCCGTCTGCATGGATTTGGAACCCTCGTACAGGCCGACCACTACGTCCACGCCGCTGTCACGGAGGTTCAGCGCGTGCGCGTGCCCCTGGCTGCCGTAGCCGACCACCGCTACCGTTTTGCCCTTTAAAAGGCTGAGGTCGCAGTCCTTTTCATAGTACAGAGTTGCCATGTTTGTTGCCTCCTGTAAATTTTTTCATATTGTTGGGGTATTTTATCCGTTTGCCAGGCAGTAATTGCTTCGGCCCATTGCCGTCGGCCCGGTGCGGGACATTTCGATGATGCCGTAATCCTTGATGTATTCCAGGAACGCGTTGATCTTCTGCGGTTCTCCCGTGATCTCAATGAGCAGCGAGTCCGGCGAAAGATCGATGACGCTGGCGCGATAGGTGTTGGCCGCCTCTGTGATTTCAGACAGCTTGCTCTTTTCCACCCTGACCTTTACGATGAGCAGCTCCCGCTGTACCGTCTGGTCCGGCCGCATCAGCTGCACCAGCTTGACATCCTCCAGTTTCATGAGCTGCTTGACGATCTGCTCCTTGATATACTCGTCGCCCTTCGCAAGTATGGTCATGCGGGAGAACTCCGGCGTTTCCGTAACGCCTACAGTCAGACTGTCGATATTGAACCCACGCCGCGCAAACAGCGCCGCTACTCTCGTCAGTACGCCAAAGTGGTTATTCACCAGCAGCGAAACGATAAATTGATCCATGGTTACCCCTCCCGCGATTATTTGAGTATGATGTCGCTGACGCTTTTGTTGGGCGGTATCATGGGAAGAACCTTGAGATCGCAGTCTATCCGGCAATCGATGACAAACGGCGATTGCGACGCGAACGCCTCCTCCAAGCACCGTTCGTATTCTTCCTGCGTCGTCGCCCGGCAGCCTGTAGCGCCAAAGGCTTCGGCCAGCTTCACATAATCCGTTTTTCGGCACAGAGTGGTGCACGAATACCGTTCTCCGTAGAACAGCGTCTGCCACTGCCGCACCATGCCGAGCACGCCGTTGTTGATGACGACGATCACGAGCGGAACATCGAGGGATACGGCGGTCGCAAGCTCGTTCATGTTCATATGGAAACTGCCGTCGCTTGTAAAGAGCACGGTACGCTTCTTATCACGCGAAACGCTGGCGCCTATCGCCGCACCCATGCCAAAGCCCATTGCGCCCAGACCGCCGCTGGTGATAAGGGTGCGCGGCTTATAAAACCGGCCGTATTGCATGACCCACATCTGGTGCTGGCCGACGTCTGTCGCCACGATGTCGTCCTCCGCCATATGGGCGCAAGCGCCCTCAATGATCTGCTGCGGCGTAAGGCCGTCATACCGCATGGTGATGTCGTTCTCGGGGCTACGTTGCATTTGCTCTACCCGTTCGCGCCATTCGGGATGGCTCACGGGTTCGAGCCGCTCGCACAGCGTGCTGAGCACCGCCTTTACGTTGCCGATGACGCATTTGTCCACGGCGATGTTCTTGCTGATCTCCGCCGGATCTATATCGATGTGCAGCACCGTACGCCCTTGCGAGAACTGCGTTTTATCCCCTGTCGCCCTGTCGGAAAAACGGGCGCCAACCGCGATCAAAACGTCGCACTCGCTTTGCGCCTTGGTGGAGGCGTACCGGCCATGCATACCCGTCATACCTAAAAACCGGGGATTGGAAGAGGGAACGGAACTCAACCCCATCATGCTGCTGCCAATCGGCGCGTCGATGAGCTCGGCAAGCCGCTGTAATTCTTCTGAGGCGTCGGAAAGCACGATGCCGCCGCCGCAATAGATATAAGGCTTCCTTGCCTCCTTCAATACCGCGAGCGCCTGCTCTATTTCCGTTTCGTTGATCGGCCGTCCCGGCCGGGGCAACTGCTTGGGCCTCGCTTCATACTCGGCGAAAGCAAGCTGTACGTCCTTGGGAATATCCACCAATACGGGGCCAGGCCGGCCGGAAATAGCGACCTGAAACGCCTCGCGCAGCGTATCCGCCAGGCGGTCGATATCTTTCGCGATATAATTGTGCTTGGTCACCGGCATGGTGACGCCGGCGATGTCGACTTCCTGGAAGCTATCCCGCCCGAGAAGGCCGGACGGCACGTTTCCCGTAATGGCGACCATAGGCGTGCTGTCGAAATACGCGCTGGCAATGCCTGTAACGAGATTGGTCGCCCCCGGCCCGGAAGTGGCGATGACCACGCCCGGCCTGCCGGTAGCGCGCGCATAACCGTCCGCCGCGTGGGCGGCCCCCTGCTCATGGCAGGTGGTATGGTGCGTAATGCGATCCCGGAATTTATAGAGCTCGTCGTATATGTTGAGTACATTCCCGCCCGGGTACCCGAATACGGTATCCACGCCCTGCTCCAGCAACACCCTGATGATGATTTCCGCCCCCGTCAGCTTCATGCGCCAACCTCCCTTTCAGCAAATCGCATTTGATTTTGAGGTATAAAGAAAGGCCCTGCAGTGTGTTCACTGCAGGGCCTGTGGTTTCGTGAAAACCTTACCCGTTGCTTGCAGCTATCCACCTGTTAACACGACCAACACCCCGGACCAGTACCAGCCCGAGGAGAATAATGCTAATCAGGATGAAGCTATTTGCCTGCGGCAACGTCATTGTAATACCCTCAAAACGAATTTTTTTAAAAATAGCACGTCACAACGCACTTGTCAACCGTTATTTTTTAATCATGCATTCTTTTCCGCCGCGGCCGCGCCTGCGAGCCAAACGGCTCGCGGCGGCGGCCAAAATCCGGCTATTTATCGGCGGGCGGCTCACGCGGCGGCGGCCCGCAGCACCGGATTGATTGTATACATATGCGAAACCGGATACGATTGCTACAAAATTCAAGCATTTATCGCAAAATAATATGTTGACAAAACCGAACGATATGATCGCCGTAACGTCATACTTTCGGAGTTACGGCTTTTCTGTTATGATGGTACATATCCCTCTTTTGGAAAGGACGACGGCAATGGACAAACGAACGACTGCGGCGGAAGCGGTCTCCCATATTCAGGATGGCTGCCGGCTGATGGTTGGCGGCTTTTTGCAGGGCGGCAGCCCCGAGACTCTGATCGCCGCGCTGCTCAATACACAGGCGAAAAACCTGCACATCATCTCCAACGACACCGGCACAGCCGATACCCATACTATTCAATTGATGCGGCAGGGGCGCGTCAGTCGCGTCACGGCTTCATATATCGGCGCCAACCCCGAGACCATCCGCATGCGGCTGGAGGACCCGGAAAGCGTGGAACTGAACCCGCAGGGTACTTTCGCAGAGCGCATACGCGCCGGCGGCGCGGGAATTCCCGCGTTTTTGACGCCTACCGGCGTCGGCACCATCGTGGAGGAGGGCAAGCGTAAGCTGGAGCTCGACGGCAGGGAATACCTGCTTGAAACAGCGCTGCACGCCGACGTAGCGCTGGTACACGCCGCCATTGCGGACACATACGGCAACTGCTTCATGCGCGGCTCCTCCAAGAATTTTAACGCCATCATGCCCGCCGCGGCGGAGTATTGCATCGTGGAAGTGGAACAGATCGTAGAGGTTGGCGAGCTGGATCCGGAGCTTGTCACAGTTTCCGGCATATTTGTGGACGCGGTTGTGAAAGCGGGTGAATAAAATGGCGCAGGATAAAAAGGATTTTATTGCGAAGCGCGTGGCGCTTGAAATGCGGGGCGGAGACGTCGTAAACCTGGGTATCGGCCTGCCCACGCTGGTCGCCAACCATTTGCCGGCGGATATTTCCGTGATGTTTCAAGCGGAAGACGGCATTTTGGGCGTAGGCCCCGCCCCCGAACCCGGCAAGGAAGATAAGGACCTCTTTAACGCGGGCGGCAAGTATGTCACGGTGCTGCCGGGCGCGTCATTTTTGGACAGCGCGGAATCCTTCGCCGTGATACGGGGCGGGCACGTAGACGTGACGGTGCTCGGCGCGCTGCAGGTAGATGAGCAGGGCAACCTCGCAAGCTGGATGGTACCCGGACAAAAGGTGCCGGGCATGGGCGGCGCTATGGATCTCGTCGTAGGCGCGAAAAAAGTAATCGTCGCCATGGAGCATACCATCAAGGACGCGCCCAAAATACTGCGCAGATGTACCTATCCTCTTACGGCAGTGGGGGTCGTGAAGCTTATCGTAACGGAGATGGGGCTTTTCCGCGTAACGCCCGACGGCCTCGTGCTGGAGGAAATTGCGCCCGGATACACCGTTCATGACGTGCAGGCGGCCACCGAAGCGCAACTCACTATCAGTAAACAGCTCTGCACCATGCCCTGCGGCGCATAGCAGCTTTTCGATCAGAGCCATTGTTACAAAAATAAAAACGATTGCGGCCGGCCGGATAAACAGGCCGGTCGTTTTGCCGGCGTAGGCTTATGCTATTTCCAAAGCAGCGCAAGGGTGCCGGCTACAATCAAAAACAGGCCGGCCGCCTCTTTTTTGCTGAGCTTTTCATGAAACACGAGGTAGGAAAACAGCACCGTCGCCACGATACTGAGCTTATCGACAGGTACCACGACGGACGCGGGGCCCAATTGCAACGCCCTGTAATAACACAGCCAGGAAGCGCCCGTGGCAACGCCGGACAGGCAAATGAACAGCAGGTCTTTCTTGGGTATTCTCTTTGCTTCCCCCTGTTTCCCCATTACAAACACAACGAGCCATGCCATCAGAAGCACCACGCAGGTGCGTATGGCCGTGCCGAGATTGGAGTTAACGCCCGAAATACCGATTTTACCCAGTATAGCCGTCAAGCTTGCGAACACGGCCGACAACGCCGCAAACAGCAGGTATCGGTTATCCGCCGGCGCCTGCCCGCCCTCCTGCCGCTTCTTTCCCACCATCAGGTAGGTGCCCGCGCCTATGGCGATGATACATACGAGCATTACACTTGTGACCGGTTCGCCCAGCAATAGAAACGCGAGCAGCATAGTCAGTATGGTGCTGGACTTATCGATGGGTACGACCTTGTTAATGTCTCCGATCTGCAGCGCCCTGAAATAGCACAGCCAGGATGCCCCCGTCGCAAGCCCTGACAATATCAGGAACAGCATGGAGTGCCCGTCCACCGAGAAAAGTTCCTTCGATACGCCCGTCATAAATACCATCAGCCATGCGAACGCCAGCACCACGATGGTGCGAATGGCGGTCGCAATATTTGAATCGACGTTCCGAATGCCGCTTTTTGCCAATATCGACGTGATCCCCGCAAACAACGCGGAACCGAACGCGAACAATACCCACATATGCGCAATCCCCCAACGAAATCAAATATGAGCCTCGGTTTCATTTGCGTGATGCCCCATAGCCCGAAAAAGCGGCGCAGCTTCCGCCCACGCCGCCAATACTACTCATATCACAATCCATTTATTGCCGCAATACTTTTCATCCGAAAGTTGGGCTTATTTTCTTATGCGCTCTTTTGAAATACCAGGCAGTAAAAATTCGGCCCCAAAATATATTCCATATGCAATTGCATGCCGACGTCGCGCATAGCGGAAAGTATGCGCTCCCTGCTCATACGGTGGGAGGGATTCGGCCCCATGGACGTTTCTCCCTCGCGGAATTCTATAACGGCGACCCTGCCGCTCTCCCGTCGCAGCTTGTACACATTTGTAAGAAAGTCATGCTTATTCGGTATCTCGTGCAGTACGGTTGCCAGCAGCACGACATCCGCCGTTGCTTCAGGAATGCCAAATCCCGCGTCCGTCACCCGTACCGTGCGGATATCCAGACTTTCCGCATCCGCCCTCTCCCGTATGAGGGAAAGCATGGCCTCATCCGTCTCCAGCGCGTACACCGGCGCGCCCGTCATGCGCGCGGCAGGCAACGTAAATAGCCCGCTGCCCGCGCCGATATCGCAGAATATATCCCCGGCCTCCAGGCCTAGCTTATGAAGCGTGCCTTCCGGGTCCAGTTCCGCCACCCTCGCCGGGTTCTCCAGTTTCATCCGTTTATCCATGTATCGCTCCTTTTACTATCGCTTCGGCCTGTGGCCGAATCAAATAAACAGTAACTCAAAGCGGCAATCCTCAATCAAGCCGCTTCTGCAGCCCATTCTCCTATACCAAGGTACTCAATTTTCCCCCACGCATAACGGAAGGACTTCGCCGATGGAAGCGTGCAACACGAGCGACGCGCGGGAATCCATCGCCGTGTCGCCTTTATTGATGAGTACGACATCCCCGCCGCGAAGATAATGCACCAGTCCCGCCGCAGGATATACCACAAGCGACGTTCCTCCTACAATCAGGAGCTGCGCGCGGCGGATATGGCTGATCGCCTGCTCCATCACCTGCGGGTTAAGCTCCTCGCAGTAAAGCACCACGTCTGGCTTTATGATACCGCCGCAGGTACATTTGGGTACACCCTGCTGCTCGAGTATTTCCGAAAGCATATAAGCTTTTTTACACTTCATGCAGAAGTTCCGATACACGCTGCCATGCAGCTCCAGCACATTTTTACTGCCCGCGCGCTGGTGCAGGCCGTCGATATTCTGCGTGATAACGGCGGTCAGCTTTCCCTGACGCTCCAGCGCCGCCAGCGCAAAATGCGCGGGATTGGGCTGCGCATCGGGATACAGAAGCATATCGCGATAATACCGGTAAAACGTATCCGTCCGCTCCATGAAGAATTCATGGCTAAGCAACACTTCCGGCGGATACCCGTATTGTTCGATAGCCGCAAATATCCCCTTTTCGCTGCGAAAATCCGGTATGCCGCTCTCCGTGCTTACGCCCGCGCCGCCTAAAAACGCGATACGGGAGCTTTCCCGTATCATGCTCCGCAGCCGTTCGATGCTGTCCTGCATATGGCTTCCTCCCCTTCCCGATTCCGTACGCCCATCCATCCGCCGCGCTTGCGTCCGGTTTAAAATCAACGACGCTAGTATTATACCGCAACCTGGGGGCTGTTGCATGTTGCCGGATCAGGTCTCCATACAATCCGCACGCATCGCTCCGCTTGTTTTGCCCCGCTGACGCGGCACCAATGCGCGGGCACCAATGCGGGACAAATTTATGGTTGACGTATCCGTACCGACGTGGTATTCTATTACTTGCCGCGAAGAGCGGTGCGTCGCGGGGTGGAGCAGTCTGGTAGCTCATCGGGCTCATAACCCGAAGGTCGTGAGGTTCAAATCCCACCCCCGCAACCAGTAGATGCGCATGCTGTATAGTATGCGCATCATCTATGGCGGCGTAGCTCAGTTGGTCAGAGCACTCGGTTCATACCCGTGGTGTCGTAGGTTCGAATCCCACCGCCGCTACCAAGAAAAAAGCCCTTGAAAGAGGGCTTTTT
>JAEWWD010000077.1 GCA_023396535.1 Bacillota bacterium | reverse complement strand
ATGTAAGTGTACCTGTAAAGCCGCTCGGCTACATATTCAATGATGAACATATGATGCGTGCAGTGAAACTGCAGGTTCCCGTACTGGTCAGCTTTCCGGGCTCGCGCGCGGCTGTTCAGTTCGAGCGGATTGCTACGGAGTATCTGCAGTTGCCTGCTTCGGGAGAGATCGGCATATCCGGCTTTCTGAAACGGCTCTGGGGCGGCGCCTAGTATATTATCCCCGAATCAAGGGGTTATATGTCAGTATTTGCATATATTTCCCCGTTATGCTAGTATGAATATACGCTATATACCTACATGAGTCGATCTTGAGTCGGAGGATACATACATGCCTGATGTGGGAAACGCAGCGGCGCAGCGGCTCTGGGAAAGTTATACGCAGGACGGTTCACAGGACACGAAGAACGAGATCGTCCTGCATTATATGTATCTCGTCAAGCGAATCGTCTACAGACTGTTGCCGACATACGAAGGCTACAGCAACTTTGACGATTTATTGAGTTGCGGCGTACTTGGTCTGATCGACGCCATCAACAAATTTGATATAAAGCGCGAGATACAGTTTGAGCATTATGCGACAATGCGAATCCGCGGGGAGATTATCGACCATATGCGCAAGCAGGATTGGGCGCCTTCCAGTCTGAGACGGAAAATACAAGCAATCACAGGGGCATACAGCGAGCTGGAAAATACGCTGCAGCGCGAGCCGACGGATCAGGAAGTAGCGGAACATCTGGATATGGGCGAGCGTGAATTGCAGAAAATTGTCGGAAAAATGCATATGTTCAACGTCATGCATTTTGAAGAGCTCATCAACAACGAATGCTCCCTCGCACAGGTCGTGCAGGACAATAGCGAGACCCCCGAGGAACGCCTGGAAAACAAGGAGATGAAGCACATTCTCGCCGACATGATAGAGACTCTGCCGGAAAAGGAACGCCTTGTGATCACATTGTATTATTACGAAGAGCTTACGCTCAAGGAAATTGCCGAGGTGCTCGGCGTATCCGAATCGCGCGCCTCCCAGATACATTCCAAGGCGATTATGAAATTCCGATCGAAAATACAGGCTATGAATACCATATAACCGGGAAGGGAAATCTTCCGGGTTCGGCGCCTGACGGGAACTGGGCGATGGAAAGGAGGGATTCCATGGCGGTTCAGGATCTGGGTTCCAAAATTATGATCCATAAGGTAACGGAATATTCCAAAGAAGTAAACAGTCTGCTTAAAAGCGGCGAGTTGGCGCAGTCGGGGATACACGCGAAAGCCGCCGCAGACGCGCAAAGGGAGCAGGAGCAGATACGGGATATCTTCGAGCCGTCTGATGTTGAAATACGACGTGAGCGGGAGCGAAAACGCAGAGAGGGCGGCAAGAAACGGGAAGAACACAGTGCACATGACGCTGATAAAAGCAGCGCCATGCTTTTAAAAGGCGAGCCGAGGAAAATCGATATCGAGATTTAATGGTTCATTTAGAGGGTGTTCCCTCGAAAATTTACTTATTATGAGGTTGATCAATGGATTATACCTATTATTTATTTGCCACATTTGTATTTCTGCTGGTCTGCGCGGTTCTCTATTTAAACAGTAGACTGAAACGGTCGCGCACGGAAGAGGAAAAAGCGCCGGTAAAGCCGCCGGAGCTTGAAGATTCCTCCGAGCTGCTCATGGCGCAGTACAGGCGGCTGGAAGGCGCCATGCGCAATCTGGAGGAGGAATTGCAGGAAGCGCATGGGGAAATCAGGCATCAGCGCGAAGAGGCCTCGTCCATGCTTGAGAGTATGGAGCAGCTTTACAACGATATGCGTGATGAGATGCAGCAGCGAAACAAAGAAAAGGCCAAAACACCCGTGCTGGAATCGAGACTGGCAACGACGACGCAGCGCAAAAAGCCGGGTCCCAAAAGGAAGACAACAAGCGATCGGGTAGGCGAGCTGTATCAGGCAGGCCTAAACGCGGAAAAAATCGCGAAAGAATTGAACGTCTCGCGGGGCGAGGTGGATCTCGTGCTGGGTCTTTACAAAAAACGTGGTATATAAGAAAAAGGGCTAAAGTACTGGCCGTTTTTTACGATGTAATAGGTGTACGGGATCGGATACTTTATGTCCCGTTTGGAGGATGTATGCTGCGGGGTTTGTATCTTTCCGCCACCAATATGTTGGTACAGCGGAAAAAGGTCGATGTGATTACCAATAACATCGCCAATATGGATACGACAGGGTATAAGGCGGATAGCCTTATATCCCGCTCATTCGAGGATATGTTACTACAAAGAGTCGGAGATCCTTCAACAAGACGCGGTTCGGCGCAAGTGGGCAACCTGAATACGGGCGTACATATTGACGAGGTCCTTACGTCCTTTGAGCAAGGAAGCCTCGAACAGACGGATCGGCCCGCAGATATGGCGATTACGGGTGACGGTTTTTTTACGATTTCCACAACCGCGGGGGAGCGCTACACGCGCAACGGCAGCTTTACGCTGGACAGGGACGAATATCTTGTTACAGGCGACGGCAACCGGGTTTCCGGTACGAACGGTTTTATAAAGGTTACTTCGCCAAATTTTATTGTGGACGAGAAGGGCAATGTGTTCAACGCGGACGGTACCAGCGCCGGAAAGTTGAAAATCGCCAGCTTTGCCGATATGTCGGGGCTTAGAAAAGTGGGCAACGGACTGTTTATTAACGAGAC
Source organism: Bacillota bacterium (assembly GCA_023396535.1). GTDB lineage: Bacteria > Bacillota > Clostridia > Christensenellales > CAG-138 > JAEWWD01. Next base: position 2,564 of record JAEWWD010000077.1, on the reverse strand, counting down.
TAACCAGGCGGCGCAGGCAGCCGATAACGCTACCGTCCGCCAGGGATATCTTGAAAGCTCGAACACGGATATTACAAGCGAGATGCTGGATTTGATGTCCGCCTCGCGGACGTACGAAACGAGCCAGCGCATGGTCAAAATGATTGACGAAACGCTCAGCCGCGCCGTCAACGACATCGGAAAGGTATAGGGAGCGGCCCATGATGCAGACTTCTTTATCCGCTAAAAGCGCGGTGCTTGCGCAGCAGACGCGGTTGGATACCATAGCGAACAATATTGCCAACGTCAGCACGCCGGGGTTCAAATCAAGTAGCGTGAATTTCAAGGATACGCTGTATAACGCGCTGACCAGGCCTACGAATACGCAGGATACAAGCCTGCAGAGGGGAACGGGCGTCGCTGTTTCCTCTATCAACCGCTCGTTTGCGGAGGGCGTTACCATGCAGACGGGTGTCCCGCTGGATTTCTGTATATCCGGCGATGGGTTTTTTACGGTACAGGATTCGGGGGGTAATCTTTTATATACGCGTAACGGCGGCTTTGCAATCTCTTCCGAGTCCGGCGGACGTTACCTTGTAACTGCGGACGGTTACTATGTAACCAATACAAGCGGCGGCAAAATCCCGTTGCCTGCAGGCGACCTGAGCGAGCTGAAAATCAGTGAATCGGGTGAGCTGACGCTTAACGGCACATCCTGCGGGAAGCTGAATATAGCGGTATTCCCCAACAACGACGGTCTGCTTGCGGTCGGCAACAGTTGCTTCCAGCAGACGCAGGCTTCCGGCCAAGCGCAAACCAAGGAAAATGCAGTGGTCAATCAGGGATTTCTGGAAGGCTCGAATGTGGATCTCGTGACGGAAATGACGCAGTTGATACGGGCGCAGAAGGCGTTCGCGTTTGCGGCCACCGCGCTCAAAACGGCAGATGAAATGGACGCTATCGGAAATAATCTCAGGACATGAGCAATGGCGTAAAGTGCGAAAATACTGGATGGATGTGATAGCATGAGAATCAATTCGATACCTCCCAAGGAGATATATAGCCGGTATATGTGCGTGCGGGAGCAGATGACTTCCCTTTCCGCATATTCCATGGGAACGGACAAAGTGGAGCTTTCTCAAACAGCAAAATCGTTTTCTTCCGCACTTAAGGCGGCGAAAGAAGCGTTCGCGCAGACGGACGTCTCCAGAAGCGAAAAAATAGCCGCCCTCAAGCAGCAGATAGAGAATAATACATATTCTGTACCCGCAATAAAGGTGGCTGAAAAGATGCTGGGCGAATAACCCGTCCGCACGTGCTGCGAAGGAGGTGTTATGCATGCAAAACCTGACACATGAGCTGAACAACATACTATCCGAGGAGCTCGGACTCTATGTCGGCCTGTTGGAGTATGGGAAACGCAAAAAGGTCGCGCTTATCGGCAATGATGTTGACGAAATTAGCAGGCTGACCAGGCTTGAAAGCGAATCGCTTGATCGTCTGAAATGCGTTGTTGCGCATAGGGAGGCAATGTTTGCAGCTCTTGCGAATGAAGACGGCTACCGCGGCAATGTCGATATCGCCTATCTTGCGAAGAAGCTGCCGGAGAATGATCGCGGCGCATTGGAGGCGCTTCGGGATAAATATAAGGAAGTTGTGCGCGAACTGAGCGCGCTTAATAAGCTGAACCAAAATCTGCTGCGCACCCAGTTGCAATATACTTCGTTCTGTATTGACGCGATCATGCAGCAGTCGGAGCCTATTACCGGCACCTATGCGAGCTCCGGGCAGATAAGCACGGGGGGCGGGGCGCCCCGCAGGCTGATCGAACGGGAAGCGTGAGGGTACTATGTCATTTTACGGTCTGGAAATCGCAAAATCGGCATTGTTTACAAGCCAGCAGGGTATTAACCTGACGGGTCATAACATTGCGAACGCCGGTACGGAAGGATATACGCGGCAGCGGCTGATTCTCCAATCTATTTCCCCCGCCGAGCTTTCCGGCCGTTTCTCTACGATCGCCAGAAGCGCAGTCGGCGCCGGCGTAGTTATCCAGTCGGTCTCGCAGATCAGGAACGCGTACGTCGACCGTGCGCTCAGGAAGGAATACTCCAATCTTGGCGAATGGGAGACGCGCACAAACGAAATGGAATACATGGAGGCGTTGTTTGATGAAACCAGCGAATCCAGTATTTCGACGACCTTGTCGGATTTTTTTGACAGCGTACAGGAACTTTCAAAAGATGCGTTGAGCAAGGAAATTCGCACCAGCATGCAGCAAGCCGCCATCACCATGACCGAAACGTTCAATCATTATTATCAGCAGCTTTCAGATCTGCAAAACCAGATGAACGATTCCATGAAGGCGACAGTGCAGCGCATCAACGAAATCTCAACCTCTATCGCATCATACAACAGAAGCATCGAGGTATTCGAGCTGGACGGCGACAATGCGAACGATCTCAGGGACAAGCGCAATCTGCTGCTGGACGAGCTGTCCAAACTCTCAAATATTGAGTACTCGGAGGATTCAAATGGGAGACTGTCCGTTTGGGCAGGCGATGTGCAGATTGTCAACCATACCT
>JAEWWD010000048.1 GCA_023396535.1 Bacillota bacterium | reverse complement strand
TTATATCGGCAACGGCAGGATAGCGGGAATCTATGTCGTCATCTGGATGACGGCGCTGATTACGGCCGCGATGATATTCATTCAGAAAAAGACGAAGTTCGGCTACATCATCTATTCCATCGGCGGTTCGGAAAGCGTGGCGGCGGTATCCGGCATCAACGTCGTCGGAAGCCGCATCAAGGTGCATACCATCAGCGGCCTGCTCGCGGCGGTAGCCGGCGTAACGACCGCATGCATGAATGTCGCCGGAAGCCCGACGGTAGGCAATGATTACAGCTTCAACGCCATGGCGGCCGTCGTAATAGGCGGTACAGCATTCGCCGGGGGCAAGGGTGGCATTGTCGGGACGGTGTTCGGCACGCTGATGCTCCGCATACTGGCCAGCGGGCTTAGCATGATGAACATCGACTCCACCTGGCAAAAGGCTATCATCGGCGTGGTTATCGTGGCGCTGATCGTCGTCGACGTGCTCAACGATCACCGCAAAGCCATCAAGGGGTCGAGGAGGGTATATCACGATGTCGCTTAAAAAACAGAATGCTATCGATTTGATTTCCCGCCTTCTGATACTCGTGGCGGTGGTCGCCATCATGGCGTTTCTCAGGGCGGACGCCTTCTGGTCGGTGGATAACCTGTCGGCCGTCATACTCCAGCAGGCGCCGTACACCATACTGATGGCGTTCGGCATGAGCCTCGCCATACTCGCCAAGGGCATCGACATTTCCATGGCGTCGGTCATGGTGCTCTCCTGCTATCTCAGCGCGCCCTATTTTCAGCAGGGGAATTGGCTCATAGGCGTCGTTATCGCGTTCGGCATCGGCATCGGCTTCGGCGTTTGCAGCGGCGTGCTCATCAGCAAAATACACATCGAGCCGTTCATCGCCACATTCAGCGTGGACTTTGTCGCTCTTGGCATCGCATATGTCGTCTGCAACGGGAAATACATATACGGTTTCTCGGACTCGTTCCGCTGGATAGCCAACGGCGAACTGATCCCTTACGTGCCGAACGTTGCGCTCATCACCATGCTGGTATTCGGCATACTGCTGTTTCTGACCCGCCACACCATCTACGGCAGGGGGTTATATTCCGTGGGGTTTAACGCCGTGGCTGCGCGGCATTCCGGCATCAGGGTGGACCGCATCGTTATTTCAGTATACGCCATCAACGGCGCGCTCGCGGCTTTGACCGGCATACTCTTCCTCGGGCGGCTGAACGCGGCGGATCCCAGCATAAAAGGCACGCTTACCATGGATTCCATCGCGTCGGCGCTCATCGGCGGCATCGCGTTCGGCGGCGGCAAGGGCTCGGTCATCAACACCGTGATCGGGGCGCTCATCATCATGTTTATTCGCAACGGCATGAACATCATGGGAATATCCATCAACTGGCAGCAGGCGGTGGTCGGATTTATCATACTGTTCTCGGTATTTTACAATCTGGCGGTGCAGGGCATGATCCGAAAGGCCACGGCCGCAAAACCAAAAGACAAGTAATTTACTATCGTTCAAGACGGGAAACCGTTTTGCATAAAACACAAAGGAGACGGAGCAATGAAAAAGACACTGGTACTGGTTCTTGTATTTGTACTGATGCTTGGCACCCTGACCGCGTGCAGCAAGCCGGCGGACGCCGCAAAAAGCAAGGAAATCGTCGTCATACTGAAGAACAACACCGCCCCCTTCTTCATCAGCGTCGCAGAAGGCGCGAAGGCCGCCGGCGAAAAGCTCGGCTATACGGTTACCGTTAAAACCCCCGTGGAAACAGCCGAAGGCTCCGGCAACGAGCAGCAGGCCCAGCTGGCCGACGAAGCGGTTGCCAAGGGCGTGGGCTGCGTCGTGATGTGCCCGGTCGACTCCAAAGCCATCATCCCCGTTGTGCAAAGGCTCAAAGAGGCAAAAATCCCCGTCGTCAACCTGAACACCCGCATTGCGGACGACACCCTGTACGAGACGTTCGTCGGCCTTGAAAACATCAACCAGGGCTATGATACCGCAAAGGCGCTGTTCGACGGTATGGGCGGCAAAGGCAAAATATTCATCATCGAGGGTTCCACCGGCGCGCAGACCTCTATCGACCGCGTAAAGGGCGTTGAGAAGGCTCTTGCGGAATATCCGGATATCGAAGTGGTCGCGCAGCAGTCGGCAAACTACAACCGCGCGGAATCTCTGAATGTGGTACAGAACCTCCTGCAAGCCCATCCCGATGTAAACGCCATATTCTGCTGCAACGATGAAATGGCGCTGGGCGCCGCGGAAGCCGTAGACGCCGCGGGCAAGACCGGCCAGATCAAAATTTCCGGCCAGGACGCCAACGACGACGCTTGCGCGGCTTTGCGCGAGGGTAAAATATTCGTCACCTCCTACGGCAACCCCTATATGCAGGGCTACACTTCCGTCCAGGCGGCGGTGGATGTGCTGGAGGGCAAGCAGGTCGAGAGCTTCTATGAGGTCAAAACAAAGGTTGTCAATCTGGACAATGTCGATACCTTCAAAAATCAATAACGGAAATCCCTTTCCATACGGCGGGGGCGGGCTCGCCCCCGCCAATTCAGTTTTTACGGAAGAACGCTTTCGCAATTTCCATGGTTTTACCGGCGGTTTGCCCCGGCTTTGACTGGTATTCCGCCGTTATTGTCCGGCGTGATATCGCCCCTTTTATTTGAGTGTACAAAAAGCTGATGACGGGCGCGCGTCAGGTTAATCCCGGCAAGACGTCGCGTTGGTTCCTCTGTTTGAAGCGCCCGTCCTGTACTGAGAAGTGACGCGGCATTTTTAATGGGCGTATGGACGCCCTTAAAATTCCCCTTTGCATAACCGTATTCCATCGTGATATATATAGGAGGAAGCATAATGAAAGAACGATATCTGGGCACAGAATATACCAACATCTTTTTTGAAGATTCCAAGGTGGGCAGGCTGAAAAAGCGTCTGTGGGACGCCTCGGAGCAGGAAATCCAGGCTGTACTGGACGACTACGTCATTCCAAGCGAAAGCGAACTCGGAAAGCCTGGCTGCTACATTCAGAATTCCCCGCGCAAACTGGTGATCGAAAAACGCCGAAAAAACGATATCGTTCTCGTTCCGATAGGCTGCACCGAAAATCACGGCATCCATAACAATTCCGGCTTGGATACCTTTATGTGCTCCTCTATTTGTGAGGCGGTGCGCCGCAAGACGGCAAAGGCCGGGCATGAGGTCGCGCTGGCGTTCCCGCCCATCAACTATGGCGGGCATCCCTATCATCATCTTGGCATGCCCGGCACTATCATGACTTCGGAGACCAATATCGTAAATACCCTGATCGATGTGCTCGCGGGCCTGTGGGACGACGGATTCCGCAAAATCATACTGGTCAACAACCATGGTATGGACTGGATGATGGAATCCGCCATTCAGGAATTCTTTAAGCGCTATCAGCTTCCCGCGTTCGCTACGGTCGTTGAATGGCACAGAGCGGTACGGGAATTCTTCTATCCCCTGGGCGACGAGCGTCCCGACTTTGTCAGCACCCCTTTCATCCATGCGGATGAGGCGGAAACCTCCGCCGCGCTTTTGATGTTCCCCGGCATGGTGGATATGAGCTGCGTGGTCGATGCCCAGCCCAAGTCCATGGGTATGCTCGACGGCGGCTTCTACGATGGCTCCGTGGATTCCTTCCATCGCCCCAACAAGTGGTCCGAGGCGGAAGGGCACCGCGTCATCGAACGGTTTGGCACGCCGGAAGGCGTGGTGGGGTCGCCTTCCAAAGGGGACCCGCGCCGCGTCAAACGCGCCATTGCGGCCATCTGTGAATACCTCAATGCGATGGTCGAGGATATTCTGGAAGCCTACCCCGCCGGAAAGGTACCGGACCCCAGGCTCTTCTCCCTGCGCCCATTTGAAGAGATCGAGCCCTGCCTGCGGGAGCCTCTGAGCGAAGGTTGGAAGAGCGTTCATGAGCTGCCGCGCCGCGGCTTGTTTATCGATTAGATTGCAGTCCGGCATATTGCCGGAATCACTATAAAACTATCCATATAAAGGAGAAACGGCAATGAGCAAAATCAAAGTAGGCGTAGCGGGGTACGGCACCATAGGTCAGCGTCTGGCGGATGGCGTCGCATTGCAGGGCGATATGGAGCTTGTAGGCGTAGCGGATCTTGCGCCGACGCTGGCCATCCGCGCCCTCAAAGAGAAAGGTATGCCGTACGACCTGTATCTGGTCGAAGGCGCGGACAGGGGCAAATTCGACGCGCTGAACATCCCCGTTTCCGGCACGTTTGAAGAGCTGGTCGGCAAAGTCGACATCATGCTGGACAGTGCGCCCGGCGGCATCGGCGCGAAGAACAAGGAACTGTACCTGAAAAAGGGCGTAAAGGCCATATTCCAGGGCGGCGAAAAGAACTCCGTCGCGGACGTGTTCTTTCACGGCTACGCGAATTACGAAAAAGGGCTGGGCGCGGATTACCTGAAGCTGACCAGTTGCAACACCACCGGCCTCATCCGCACGGTGGATTGCCTGGATCGCGCGTATGGCCTGCAGAAGGTCGCCATCACCATCATACGTCGCGTGGCCGACCCCGGCGATTACCATCGCGGGCTGACCAACGCCCTGCAGATGGATAAGGCGCCGAGCCATCAGGCGCTCGATCTCATGACCATCATGCCGCATGTCGACGCGACGGGCATACTCGTACACACGCCGGTGACGCATGGGCATATCATCACCGTGCTCGCCACAGCGAAGGATGGCAAAAAGATCACGCGGGATATGGCGCTCGACGCGTTTTCCAAGCACCCGAGGGTGCGTGTGGTCAGCATAGACGAAGGGTTCCTTGGCAACGCGTCGCTGTTCAAGTACGCGCGCGATCTTGGCAACCCGCGCGGGGATATGTATGAGATTGGGCTCTGGAGCGACAGCGTGGTGGAAAGCGGCAACGACATCATGTATGCCGTCAACATTCCGCAGGAAAGCGTCACCATCCCCGAGACCATCGACGGCATCCGCGCCGCCTGCAGCATGCAGAGTACGCGCGAGGCGGCCACAGATAAGACCAACGAGTACCTCGGCATAGGCAAGTGGAAATAGGGGAGGCGTTCCCATGCGTTTCGGCATTCATACGCTGGATGAATTTGACGTGCGCGGCAAGACCGTGCTGTGCCGCGTGGATATCAACCAGCCGGTGGAGAAAAGCACCGGCAGGCTCAAAAGCACCACGCGCATAGAAGCCTGCGCGCCCACCGTACGCGAGCTTGCGGAGAAGGGTGCGAAAGTGGTGCTGCTCGCGCACCAGGGCAGCGATATCGAATACCAGAACTTTTATACCACCGCGCCGCACGCGACGGTCCTCAGCGGCTTGCTGGGGAGGGAAGTCCGGTTTATCGACGACGTTTGCGGACCGGCTGCGCGCGAGTGCATTCGGAATTTGAAAGACGGCGAGGTGTTGCTGCTCGATAACGTGCGCTTTTGCTCCGAGGAGCAGACGCTGTTTGAATGGAAGCTGCTGCTCACCCACGAGCAGCAGGCCAAAACGCAGGTCGTGGAAAAGCTTGCGCCGCTCGCGGATCTCTATGTGTGCGACGCGTTTGCGGCCGCGCATCGCGACCAGCCCAGCCTGTGCGGGTTCGAGCAGGTGCTGCCCTCCGCCATGGGCCGGCTGTTCGAAAAGGAGTACTGCGTGATTTCCTCCATCATGGAAAGCCCGGCGCGCCCCTGTGTGTTTGTGCTGGGCGGAGCGAAGATCGCCGACGCGTTTTTGATGATGGAAACCGTATTAAAGAGCGGCGCGGCGGACCTCGTACTCACCGGCGGCCTTGTGGCCAACATACTGCTCGCCGCGGCGGGCAAAGAGATAGGCTCTGGCAGTATGGACTTCATATTCAAATCCAACTACGGCGAGTTTATCGAAAAGGCGCGCGCGATATACGGGCAATACGCCGATAAAATTCGCCTGCCGGAGGACGTGGCGTATATTGCTGACGGCGAGCGCCGCGAAGCCCCGTCGGATGAAATTCCGGCGGACGCGACGGTGCTCGATATCGGCTCGCGCGCGGCAAAAAACTATGCGGACGAAATACTTGCCGCCAAAACCGCGTTTGTCAACGGCCCCATGGGCGTATTCGAAAAACCGGAGACGGAGCTTGGAACCAGGGGCGTGTGGGACGCTCTTGGAAATACGGCGGCGTATACCGTCGTGGGCGGCGGGGACAGCATCGCCGCCACTGCCAAGTACGGCAAGACGGCTGAAATTTCCTACATCTGCACTGGCGGCGGCGCGCTGATACGGTTTTTGACCGGCGAGGAGCTACCCGTCGTAAAGGCGCTGCGCCACGCGGCGTCGGCGTTTCCCGTCGGCTGAGGAACGAGTATGAAACAGGAATTCGGTTTTGGAAACTGCACGCAGACTGTCGACATTCCACAGCGCAATCTGCTAGGAGTGCTCCTGCCCAACCCCGTGGAGCACGGCCTGACGGGCGAGGCGGAGGTGCGCCGCGCGCTGAACGCGCCCATCGGCGCGCCCGGATTGCGGGATATCGTGGAGTCGGGCGAGAAAATCGCTATCATAACGAGCGATATTACCCGCCCCATGCCCACATACCTTGTCATGCCCGCGCTGCTGGACGAACTGTATGCGGCGGGCGCGCGGCCGGAGGACATCACGCTGGTGTTCGCGCTGGGCAGCCACCGGAAGCATACGGAGGCGGAGCGCAGGAAGCTGGCGGGGGAACGCGCGTGGAACGAGATCGCTTGTATCGACGGTGACGACGCGGACTGCGTCCACTATGGCGTAACCTCCCGGGGCACGCCGGTGGATATCGTCCGGGCGGTGGCCGAGGCGGACAGGCGAATTTGCCTGGGCAACATTGAATACCACTACTTCGCGGGCTATTCGGGCGGCGCGAAGGCCATCATGCCCGGCGTATCCACGCGCGACGCCATACAGAGCAACCACAGCCGCATGGTGGAGACTGCCGCTTGCGCCGGGAAACTTGCCGGCAACCCCGTGCGGGAGGATATCGAGGAGGCCGCCGCCATGGTGGGCATCGATTTCTTGCTCAACGTGGTGCTTGACGAACATAAGGAGATACTCTTTGCCGTGGCGGGGGACGCGGTGCGGGCGCACCGCGCGGGCTGCGAATTTCTGGATAAGCTGTACCTGAAGGAGATTCCGGCGCGCGCAGATATCGTGCTGGTGTCGCAGGGCGGCGCGCCCAAGGACCTCAACCTGTACCAGACCCAGAAGGCGCTCGATAATGCCAAACACGCCGTGAAAAAGGGCGGCGTGGTGATCCTCATCGGCTCCTGCAAAGAGGGCTTGGGCGAGCGTGTGTTCGAGGAATGGATGACGACCTCTCCCTCGCCGGACTACATGATCGAGCGCATAGAACGGGACTTCCAGCTTGGCGGGCATAAGGCGGCGGCAATCGCGCTTGTGCTTCAGGATGCGGACGTATACCTCGTATCCGAGCTTACCCCTGCTCTCGTGCGCTCCATGTTCCTCACGCCGTTTGATACGGCGCAGACGGCGCTTGACGCTGCGTTTCTAAAGCTGGGGCCGGACGCGACAGTGCTCGCCATGCCCTACGGCGGCTCCACGTTGCCACGAGTAAGCCAAAGATAAAGCCGATGGCTTTATCTTTGGGGTTTCTGTAGGTTAGAATGCCGCTTATGGCGGCATTCTTTCACAAATTCGCCGAATTTGAATGGAAAACCCTCATACCCCCCAAGTTTGCAGCGCATCAATCATTTAGTGATCTGAATATACCATTAGGATATCCGATATGCAGAAAGAGAGAACCGCAATATGGACTACGCAAAAGAGTCGTTGAAAAAGCATGCCGAGTGGAAAGGAAAAATCGAAGTGGTGGCGACGGTGCCCGTGAAAACGCGGGAGGACCTGTCGCTTGCCTACACGCCGGGCGTGGCGCAGCCCTGCCTGGAAATACAGAAAGACGTAGACCTGAGCTACGAGCTGACCCGGCGGCATAACCTGTGCCTGGTGGTGACGGACGGTACGGCCGTGCTGGGCCTGGGCGACATCGGCCCCGAGGCGGGTATGCCCGTTATGGAAGGAAAATGCGTGCTGTTCAAGGCGTTTGGGGATGTGGACGCGTTCCCGCTTTGCGTCAAGAGCAAGGATGTGGATGATATCGTCAATACCATCTACCTCATATCCGGCTCGTTTGGCGGCGTAAACTTAGAGGATATCGCCGCGCCCCGCTGCTTTGAAATTGAGAAGAAGCTCAAAGAAAAGTGCGATATCCCCATATTCCACGACGACCAGCACGGCACCGCGGTGGTGACATTGGCGGGGCTTGTGAACGCATTGAAAGTCGTGGGCAAGAAGAAAGAAAGCGTCAAAGTCGTGGTCAACGGCGCGGGCGCGGCCTCGATATCCGTGACGCGGCTGCTGCTGAGCGACGGGTTTACGGATGTGACGCTGTGCGACCGCAAAGGCATCATCTACGAGGGCAGGCCGGAGGGCATGAACCCCGTGAAGGATGAAATGACGCTCCTGACTAACCGCGCGAAAAAGAAAGGAACGCTTACGGACGCGCTCGTGGGCGCGGACATATTCATAGGCGTATCCGCGCCCAACACGGTGACGGCGGATATGGTAAAGGGCATGGCGCGCAACGCCATCGTGTTCGCCTGCGCGAACCCGACGCCCGAGATATTCCCGGATGATGCGAAAGCGGGCGGGGCGACAGTCATCGCGACCGGCCGCAGCGATTACCCGAACCAGATCAACAACGTACTGGCCTTCCCGGGCATATTCCGCGGGACGTTCGACGTGCGCGCACGCGACATCAACGACGATATGAAGCTTGCGGCGGCGTACGCGCTGGCGGGGCTGATCGGGGAGGAAGAGCTTTCCCCCGAGTACATCATCCCCAAGGCGTTCGACCCGCGCGTTGGCAAGAC
>JAEWWD010000327.1 GCA_023396535.1 Bacillota bacterium | reverse complement strand
CCATCGGCGCAGCTATCATCGCCGGACTAGCTGCCTTCTTGATGATCCGTGCAAAGAAAGGGAAAAAGCATGAGAATTCCTGATCTGCTTTTTCTGGCAATGAAAAGCCTAAAAAGCAAGTGGATCATACTGTCCATTGCGGCGACAGCGATCAGCGCGTTTTGCCTTTGTTTTGCCGGAACTGTTCTCGCAACTGTGCAGGAAGAAAAATCTTTCCCGTACGAGCTTAATGTTCTATCCGGTCCTGTAAAGGTTTCGGATAACGCGATAACTGAACTGTCCGACATCCCGAATGTGACGGCGGCTACGCCCGTGCTCCCAGTTCCCGTAAGCATTCAGGCAGGCAAATATACCGCCCAGCTGACATTGACCGGATTAGACGCGACTTATTTCAATGATACATTTGCCCAAGGCGGGATTTTCCCGAACAGCAGCGTAATGCCATACATTGTACTGAATAAGGCTGCCTGCAGGCAACTTACAGGCGAAACATCCAGTGGAACCGGCGCTGACGCAGAAGAACCGGCAATCGATTGGCTTAACGCCGCTGTTTCCGTACAGACAAGCGGAGCGATCAAACCCGTCGTTTCTAAGATCGTCGGCATATTGGCCAAGGATGTTGAAGAGCAGGAACCAGCCGCATACATCAGCATAGCCTCTGCAAAAGCGCTGCTGCAGGCTGCCGGGCAGAGCACGGATTATGTTGGAGCAAAGGTGCGGATCGACAACATCGGATACTCGGAGCATGTATCAAGGGCGATCGCCAAGCTGGGGCTGAGCGTATCCGGTTCGAACAAGGATGTGCAGATGAAATGGGATATGGAATTGAAGGAAATGACATATCTCATTTTGATAGGCGCTGTTTGTCTAATCAGCTCGTCGGCAATCATGATTGGCCGAATCAGGATATCTCAATTTGAACGTGACGAGGCGCTCGCCGCCCTGCGATGGATTGGAATGAAAGAAAAAGAGATGGCCCGTATATTCACCACTCAAGCCATACTGATCGTATTGTCGGGCATCGCAGTTGGAACGATCGTGAGTATTTTTGTTCCTCTTTTTATATCGCCGGAAGTCCAAGGCACAACGATTTTCTCGTTGAGAATTCCATTCCATGTTCTGGCTTCCAGCGCTGTCATATGCTTTATGGCAAGCACCGTTCCAATTTATATATGGAAAATGAAAATGAAAACGTAGCTGTATATTAGCCGTAAAAGCGAAAGCTATTAGTTTCAAAAATAGAAAACTTCACTTATCTCATTAATGGTGATGCTGCTCGGAAAGGTGGGGGCCATATACGGAGTACAGTATGCATGGCATTGATAAATATTATCCATGTGGCTTATCGCTGCCAGTACCGTTCAGCGGTGCCTATAGCTGCATTTCTTCGGCCCTTTTCATATGATATAATAAATTGAAGTCTGCATACGGATGGAGGATGGAAAAGGTTTTCATGAGGTGCGAAATTGATATTCAGCCAGACGGGCCCGTTAAAATGCTCGGCGGCATGGGCGTAATGGCGCTCGCGATCAAACAAGACGCAGAACTCGTCATCGCCTGCAGCGGCGAGGATGATGAGGCGGCCTGCCAAGCGCTTGATGCCGCGAGGTGAATTCATGAGCATGTCCGACACCTCCGCCGTCAAGGCCCTTGTTTTTGATATCGACGGTACGCTGCTCAGCATGAAAACCCACCGCGTCTGCGACAGCACCATCGCCGCGCTACGCCGCGCACACGAACGCGGAATGAAAATTTTTATTGCGACCGGGCGGCATAAAAAGAACTTTGCTACCATCTCCGAACTGAACAGGCTTCCCGTCGATGGCTTCATAGGCCTCAACGGCCAGTATTGCTGGGATGATACGGGTGTCATTTATATCAACCCCATCCCTAAGCAGGATGTTGAAATTCTGTTGAATTTCGTTCTCGAAAGCGGGCATGGCTGTGAGTTTTTAGGCGTCAGCGAGTATTTTGCCAACAGCTTCACGTCCCAGATGAAAGAAGAGCTCGACAGGGTCGCCATCGCCTATCCCACTGTTTCCGACAATCCGCGCCGCGCGCTTGAGATCGATATTTTGCAGGCGGACCTATACTTGAAGCCCGATGATGCCGCCCTTGCTGTGCTCGGGACGATGGCATCCTGCAAATGGTCAAGTTGGGGTTTAAATGGCATTGACATTATGGTGGCGAGCGGCGGCAAATGGAACGGCATACAGAGGATGATGGAGCACCACGGCCTTTCTCCTGACGAGGTAATGGTGTTCGGGGACGAAGAAAATGACGTTGATATGCTGCGCAATGCGCGGTTTTCTGTGGCTATGGGTAACGGAAGTGATAATGCAAAAGCAGCCGCGAAATATGTTACCGGACATATCGATGAGGATGGTCTGTTTGATGCGATGCGTACGCTACTGCCCCAGCTATCCCTAGAGGATTTGCCATGAAAAACATAAAAATCGAGGTCTGTTGTAATACCGCGGCGGACGCGTTTACAGCACAAGAGGCAGGCGCCAACCGAGTAGAACTGTGCTGTGCACTCCCGATTGGCGGGCTGACGCCGAGCATGGGCGAGCTTTGTGCCGCAAAACGGGCGGGCATCGAGATCGCTGCCATGGTACGTCCTCGGGAGGGCGGGTTTTGCTATGACGATATCGAGTTTGAAACCATGCTTGCCGATGCCGAAGCCCTGACTAAAGGCGGCGCCGATGGAATTGTGTTCGGTATTCTGAAGGAGGACGGCACAGTCGACACCGCGCGCTGCGCCCGTTTGCTTAAGGTGATCGGCGATAAAACCGCCGTGTTCCACCGCGCATTCGACGTGACGCCAAACTGGCGCGCCGCCATGGACGCGTTGTGCGAACTTGGCTTTGACCGAATACTTACGAGCGGCCAACGGCCGACAGCCATTGAAGGTGCGCAAATCATACGCGAAATGATGGAGTATGCAGCGGGGCGCGTTTGTATATTGCCGGGTTCCGGCATACGGCTTGAGAACGCGCAGGCATTTGTAAAAGAAGTCAATTGTTCCGAACTACACGTGTCCATGCGGGCCTTCTGCGCTGATACTTCGACTGCCGCAAACCCGCGTATTTCTTTCGGCGGCGATTATGAACAAGGCTACGCCGCAACAAACCCTGAGGCGTTGCGGCGTCTGATTGCATTCCTGCACAGCTAAGTTTTTCTATAGTATCCCTTCTAATGCCATTGCCATACCGTCTTCATCGCAGCTTGCCGTGACGAAATCAGCCGCTTTCTTAAGCGCGGGTGCGGCGTTGCCCATTGCGACACTGAACCCCGCGGTCAAAAGCATTTCATGATCATTGTCGCTGTCGCCGATGGCCATCACCTGATGCGCCTCAATTCCCTCATGGGCCATGAGAAACGCAAGCGCACTGCCCTTGCTCGCTCCTTTGGGCGTGAGTTCCAAATTCAAAGGATCAGAGGACGTCATATTGCAGTCAAGCAGCTGCAGGAAGCTTTGTACGGCCCGTGCCCGTTCGTCCGGATCGGCAAATATCAGCGTGAATTTGCACGGCGGATTTTTCCACGCAGCAAGATCCTCGTAAGTATCCGCAAAACCGAATGAACAAGCTTGCTCTATGCGCAGAATTACCTCTTTTACCGTTGGGTCTTCCCATGCGGCGCCACGGTCGTCGAGTACGCCGTCCTCTCCATACCCTACATACAAAACCGCTTTGTATCTGCGGGATTCCCCGATGATTTTCCGGGCATCCAACACGGAAAACTCGCGGGATAGAACGGGTTCTTTTTCGGGCAGGCGGTAAACGCGAGCGCCGTTTGCCGTTACAGCGCAGGAAACGTAAGGAATGCCCGGGTAAACGTTTTTCGGTATTTCATCCATCATGCGACCCGTGGCGGGAACAAGGCGAATACCCTGAGCGGCGGCCCGTCGCAAGGCTTCTTTGGTGCGGGGGCTTATCTCTTTTTTGCTGTTAAGAACTGTGCCGTCCAGATCAAAGGCAACCAGCCTGATTTTACCGCGCGCGTCTTCAAGTTTATTCATTTAATCTTTGAAATACTGCGCGAAGAGCTTCTCATTGTTCTCATCAGCACCGTCCGAATTGCTGCTGCGGAATATGGGTGCGTCAATGCCGCGTGCCGCGAGATGTTCAACGATGCCTACCACCAGCGCCTGCGCCATGGCTGTGCCCATAATGTCGCTGATTGGGCCTGTCGGTGTGGAGCAGCCCGGTACAATGTATTCCGCATCGCCATATGCAGAACCGTTATCGATCACTACATCGGCGACCTCGAACAGCCGCTTCCCGCTCTTGTTGCGAGAGGAGACCCTTTGTGAATGCGTAAGCGACGTAATGGCGATGACAGACGCGCCGCGCGCCTTTGCACCCAGAGCCATCTCTACAGGCACGCTGTTGCGGCCTGAATTGGAGATGATGAGTATCGTATCGCCCGAACCTACGCCGTATAGGGTCAGCAATATCTCCGCATACCCCTCCAGACGCTCCAGCAATGTGCTTTTGTTGAGTTTTTCGTGCATCATCAGTTCACCCGGCAAAATGCCCTTTACGAAGGCGAGTCCGCCGGCGCGCACATAGATTTCCTCCGCGATCAGATGCGAATGCCCTGTGCCGAAAGTGAAAAAATGCTTCCCGTCACAGTAGCTTTGCGCTGCAAGTTTCGCCGCGCGTTCAAGCGGTTCTGCCTGCGTCTTTGATAGTTCGACAAGATGCTCCTTTACATAGTCCAGGTATTTCGCGATCGTTTCCATAGTTCCTCCTTATGATAGCCAAGCTGTAAGCTGAGCAATATAATCTTCGCCTGCGCCCCGCGCAAAAGCCCCCATAAGTGCTTCGTAATCGCCCGCATCAAACGCGCTTGTATCCGCCAGATAACCAAATAATGCGTTGACATAGCCAAACATCTCCACGTCCGTGCTCTGCTTGAGCAAAAGCGCAAGCGAAGAGAACAACTCAAACGGCGAGCAAATGATGCGCCGTCCGTTGATTGTCAAAAGTCCCGCCGGTACCGCCGCCTCTTTTTGCAGCCCCTGTTTGAGATAGCGTGCTTTTATAAGATTGACCGACGCGCCTTCCACAAACGACTCGGCTTTGCGTACGGTCGCACGGTCGTCGGTTTTTGCCTTCACTTCAGCAAGGTTCTTCACGGCGTTATTATATTTCTTCTCGGCTGCGCTAAGTACATCCACACACGCCTCTTTGAGCATAACGGTGTGATAGCATAGCGAGAGCTCCGTAAGCGGCGCAAAATCGCTTTTCCCGCGCAAACGCTGGATTTCGTCGCAGACGATGTCGGCAAACCGCTCGCATTCCGCAAAGCTGCTTTCGCGCCTCGTAAACCGCGTGCTCATATCGCCCGCTGAGCCGTTGACGAATATGGC
>JAEWWD010000325.1 GCA_023396535.1 Bacillota bacterium | reverse complement strand
GGTCCGCGCCGGGTATTACGACACAGTTGTCAGGCATATCCTTGTCCTCCGTCTTTCCTGCTGGGCAGCAGGATACGGGCGTCGCCAATTAGTACTTTGTCATCCACGCAAAACACCGGATTTAAGTCCATTTCCAGCGCGCCGGATTCATACGCGTATTCGGACACGTTCACCAGGAGTTGGCACAGAGCGTCCAGATTCACAGGCTTCTCGCCGCGGCTGCCCGTGAGTATCGGATAAGATTTCAGGCTCTGCAGCATTTCTCTGGCTTCCTGTTTATTCAGCGGCGCTATCCCGAAGCTCACGTCTTTAAACACTTCGACGAATATGCCGCCAAGCCCCGTCATCACGCAGGCTCCGAACTGGCTGTCATGCAAAGCGCCCACGATGACTTCCTTGGCGCCCTTTATCATTTTTGTTACCAGCATTCCCTCGATTTCGGCATCCGGGACACGCTGTTTTACCGAAGCGACAATATCGTCGTATGCGGCCTCTACGGCGGCCGCGTCCGCCAGGTTCACTTTCACCCCGCCGGCGTCGGATTTGTGCACGACCTGATGCGACACCACCTTCAATACGACCGGATAGCCAAGCTTTTCAGCTTGCATAAGCGCCTCTTCTCTGGTTTTGCAAAAGGCTCCGGGTACGTTTTCTATCCCATACTTCTCCAGAGTTACCCGCGCCTCGTTTTCCAGCAATGCGATCGGCATGCTCACACCTCCACTTTCTTCAGGTAGCTGGCCCGCTGCGTCATTTTCGCGATAGCGCGCACAGCCTGCTCCGGCGTCTGGAACGTAGGCCAGCCGTTCTCCTCCAGCATCTTGTGAGCGCCCCGTACCCATTTCCCGGCCAGGAAGCAGGTGAGAACCGGCTTCTCCTTATTCGGTCCGTACTCCTTGCTGATCAAGGCGGTGGATACGTCTTCCGGGGGCAGGAATGTCGGCGGTACGCTGATCAGTATCACGGCGTCCACTTCCGGTTCATCCAGAACCACCTGGAGCGCATCCGCATGCGCGTCGCCCATAGCGGCGGCGGTCATGTCGATATACCCGTCCGGTTCGCACACGAGCGCCATAGCGGGCAATATGCTTTTGAGCTTTTTTACGCCCTCCTCGGATATGTGCGCCAACTGCATATGCGGGTGCTTGCCCAGCTCATCCATCGCCATGCTGCCGGGGCCGCCGGCCTCAGTCAGAATGCATACGCGATTGCCCTTGGGCAACTCAAGCATGCTCATGGCCTTAGCCGTATCGATCATCTCAAACAGGTTTTCCACGCGCGTAATGCCGCATTTACGGAAAGCCGCGTCATAAACCTCGTCTTTTCCCGCCAAAGAACCCGTGTGCGAAAAAGCGGCCTTGGCCCCCAGCTCGTTACGGCCCACCTTGAGCACCAGTACGGCCTTTTCGTGGGTGATATGGGCGGCCTTTTCCATCAAGGCCCGCCCTTCGTCAAAGCCTTCCATATAGAGGCATATTACCTCGGTGGAATCGTCCTGACCATAGTAGTCCAGCACGTCCAAAGTGTTCACATCGCACATATTGCCCACGTGTGCCCATTTGCTGAAGCCCAAGGGAACAGGCTGCTCCTCCAGCATGAGGAGAATGGCTCCCGCCATCGCGCCGCTCTGGGAAAATATGCTGATACCGCCCTGCACCTGCTCCACCGTAGGTTCGATGGTAGTATCCAGATGCACCGACGTGTTGATGACTCCGGTGCAGTTGGGGCCAAACACCCGCATACCGGACTTCTTTGCGAGCTCCACCAGCTTGCGTTCCATCATGGCGCCTTCTTCGGTTTTCGTTTCGCTGAAGCCGGCCGAAACCACCGTCACCGCCTTGATATCGCCGCGCTGAACCGCCTGTTCGATGATCGGTAAAACGCCCTTGGCTGGCACCGTTATGATGAGCAGATCGATCTTATCCTCAATATCCAATATGCTCGGGTGGCATTTCAGGCCCTGTATGACATCCTCCTTGGGGTTTACCGGGTATACTCTGCCGGCATAGGGGATATTGGTAAGGTTTTTGACCACCTGATAGCCCGCTTTGCTGGGATTGGTGGACGCGCCGACGACGGCGATGCTTTCGGGATAAAAGAAGGTGTTCAATTCTTTAAAACTCACTGTTTCACACTCCCCTGTTACGGTTTTGCGGCAAGATATTTCAGGTACGCCCAATTTTCATCCACATCACGCTGCATTTGGGCGATTGCGTCAGCATTGTCTTGCGTAAACAGGTGCTTGAAACGCGCCTGCAACTTCAGATATTCCTCTACCGGCTTTTGTTCCTTCACATCCACCGTGATGTTGTATCGCTTGCCGTTCTCCACCTCATACAGCGGATGCATGCGCGTCTGCACTGCGGCGCGCGCTACCGCTACGCCCATGCTTTCATCGATTCCCCAGCCCACCAGGCATGGCGTCTGCAGATGTATATAGGTTGGGCCGTCGATCGAAATGGCTTTTTCCACTTTGCGCATGAAATCCAGCGGGTATGCCACCGAGGCCGTCGCCGCATACGGGATACCGTGGTCCGCAAAAATACGCACCATCTCCTTGCGTTTGGACAGCAGACGCTGTTCACCCGAACGAATGTCGCCCACCGGCGTGGTGGATGTACGCGCGCGATACGGAGTAGCGCCGGAACGCTGGCTGCCCGTATTCATATACCCTTCATTGTCATAGCAAATGTACAGGAACCTGTGGCCGCGATCCACCGCGCCGGACAGCGCCTGCAAACCGATATCCACGGTGCCGCCGTCGCCGCAATACGCGAACAGATTTACGCCTTCACGCTTACCCTGCGCCTTTAGCCCCGCGTCGATGCCGGAGATGAGCGCCCCCGCGTTGGGGAACAGGGAATGGATGTAGGGGAACTTGGTAGCGCCGGCATACCCATAATTCACGCACATGCAGCCGGTGGAATTTACCATGATGGAATTGGTCCCCAGCACCTTGCTTACCATGCGGGCGCCTATGACGGCCGGACAACCGGCGCATCCGCCGCGGCCCAGGGCCACCGATTCCTCGTTTGGCAGTGTCTTTAATGAAATAGCCATTATTGGGCGCCTCCTCTCCAAGCTTGCCATAGCGCGGTATTCTCATCAGGCCAGAATACGTCGTTTTCCGACTGTGCGTTTTCATCCATCACAATGTTAAACGACTTCCTGATGGTGGCGGGCGTCACATCGCGGCCGGCCAGGCCGACAATGAAATTCTTCAGGCACGCGCCTTTTCCGACCAGGCATCGGCTTATATCCTGATACAAAATGCCGCCCGTACCGAACGATACGTCGCGGTCCAGTACGCCTACGGCTTTGCAGTTCATAAGGGCTTTGCGCACCTCCTTGACGGGGAACGGACGATAGCTCTTTACGCTGAGCATGCCGGCTTTGACGCCCTCTTCCCGCAGTTGGTCCACGACCACGCGCGTTGTGCCCATCATGGACCCCAACCCGACCAGCGCATATTCGGCGTCCTCCATGCGGTACTCCTCCAGCCGTCTGTGCCGGCGCCCGAACATCTTCTCGAACTCTGCGGAATACTCGTCGAAGACCCCCTGCGCATCCTCCATACTTACAAAGCGGTCGCGCGAAAACTCTTCAAAATACTCCGGGAAAGCCATAACATTGAAAAGCTTTGGATTCTCAACGTCAAGATACGGATACTGCATCGGCATACGCGGCAGAAACTCCGCGGCCTTGTCATTTTCAGGTACGTCAACCGGCTCCGAAACGTGGGATAAATAGAATCCGTCGCAGCATACCATTGCCGGCAGCAAAACGCGTTTATCTTCCGCCACCTTATAAGAGAGCAATATCAGGTCCAGAATGTCCTGGCAATTCTCGGCGTAATACTGCATAAACCCCGTATCCCTTTGGGGCAAAGAATCCTGATGATCCACGAATATGGAAACAGGGGACGCCATGGATCGGTTCGCCACCGCCATGACCAGCGGGGTCCGCAGACCTGCCGCATAATGCAGCACTTCGTGCATATAGGCAAGTCCCTGTGAACTGCTTGCGGTAAACGCCCTGGCGCCCGTCATGGACGCGCCCACCGTGGCGGACATGGCGCTGTGTTCGCCTTCCACCGCCACAAATTCCGCGTTAAGCCGTCCGTTGAAGACATCGTTGGAAAGGCTCTGGACGATATGTGTCTGCGGTGTAATGGGATAGGCCGCGATCACTTCGACCTGCGCAAGGCGCACTGCTTCCGCCGCCGCTGTACAACCGGAAATATATCTTATTGGCATATTCAGCTCTCCCTTACCATTTCAATAGCTTCTTTATTGCACTCCTTGGCGCAAACGCCGCA
>JAEWWD010000302.1 GCA_023396535.1 Bacillota bacterium | reverse complement strand
CGCAAGTTCGTGATCTCCTGGACATCCGCAGGCAAATACATGAGGCCGCTGTCCATGGCGCAGTCCCTCGTCACCCTGATGCCCCGCTTCGGTCTGGACGTTACGCTCGCGCATCCCAAGGGCTTCGAGCTCCAGCCGGACATCATGGCGCAGGCCAAGGCGAACGCCGAGCGCTACGGTTCCAAGTTTGAGGTCGTCAACGATATGGACGAAGCCTGCGAAGGCGCCGACATCATCTACGCCAAGGGCTGGGGCCCCATCATGACGGTGGGCGACGACGAAAAGGCCGGCGTCGAAATGATCAACCAGAACCCCGGCTGGGTGGTCAACCGCAAGAGGATGGAGCTTGGCACCAAGGACGCCATCTACATGCACTGCATGCCCGCCGACCGCGATATCGAGGTCACGAGCGAAGTCATGGACGGCCCCTGGTCCGTGCTGTATGACGAAGCCGAAAACCGCCTCCACACCATCAAAGCCCTCATGGCGCTGACCATGGGCAATACCTCGGCAAGGCGCTAATTTAAAACTTCAAATCTGGTTCAAAAAAACGCCGCCTCGGCGGGCAACGGCCCGCCGCAGGCGGCGTACTGGCTAAGAAATCCACATGCAAGGAGCGGGAAATCATGCCGTTATTGGGCAAAAAGAAATTCAACGTTATCAACAGATCCAAACCACGCATAGACGGCTACGATAAAGTGACCGGGCGGGCCCGTTATGCGGCTGATCTGAAGTTTCCCGGCATGGTATATGGGGGCATGCTCCGGTCCGGGCTGTCCAGCGCCAGGGTCGTATCCATCGATACGGACGCTGCGAAGGCCATGCCGGGCGTGCTGGCGGTGGTTACCGCAAAGGACATGCGCAAATCCGAGAGCTGGGCGAGCTATATGTACCTGACAGACCGCGTGCTCTACGTCGGCGACGTTGTGGCGCTGGTGGCGGCACAAACGCGGGAGCAGGTGCATGCGGCGCTCAAAGCCATTAAAGTCGAATATGAAGAGCTGCCCGGCGTATACTCCGTGCGCGAGGCCGTTAAAGAGGGCTCGCCAGTCCTCCACGGCAAATACCCGGACAATGTATTTACGGATTCGACCTTCCACATCCGCAAGGGAAACGTGGAAGACGGGTTCGCAAAAGCGGACTATATCATAGAGCGCGAATATGAAACGCAGTATGTGGAGCACGCGTATATCGAGCCCGAAGCGGTCGTCGCCTACGAAAACCCGACGGACGGCGCCATGACGGTGCATTCCTCTTCCCAGAATCCCTTCTTTACCCGCCGTTATGTGGCGGACGTTCTGGGCGTGCCGCTCAACCGCGTACGGCTCATACAGGAAACGCTGGGCGGGACGTTCGGCGGCAAGGAAGAAGGCGTCGGCCTTCTCGCGGCGCGCTGCGCATACCTGTGCCATCTCGTCAAACGGCCGGTGAAAATGGTGTTCTCCCGCGAAGAATCGCTTATTGAAAGCGCAAAGCGCCATCCGTTCGTGCTGCATTATAAGGCGGGCGTGATGAAGGACGGCAAAATCATCGCATGGGAAGGTACGCAGATAGACAACAGCGGCGCATACAACAACCAGACGCAATTCATGAACTGGCGCGCCAACGCGCACAGCGCGGGCGCATACAATATACCCAACATCAAAACGGATACCTACGGCGTATTCACAAACAATATCCACGGCGGCGCATTCCGCGGCTACTCTTCGCCCCAGCTCATATGGGGACAGGAGCAGTTCATAGAGGAAATCGCCGAGGAAATCGGCATGAGCGAAGTGGAATTCCGCCGCATCAACTGCCTGAGGGACGGCGCGACTGTCGCGACCGGCGCAACGGTAACGAACGTCATATTGCCCGAGCTCATGGAGTTCACGCTCAAGGAAACGGATTACGAGCGCAAGCATGAGGAATACAAGCACGCGTCGGGCGACAAGCGCCGCGGCATAGGCATGGCCATCGCGCACCGCGGGTGCGGGTTCGGCGCGGAAGCGCCGGACGCATCGGGCGCCATGATCATCTGCAATGAGGACGGTTCGGTGCTCTTAAGCTCCGGCCTGGCGGAAAACGGACAGGGGCTCAAAACGGCGTATTCGCAGATTGCCGCGGAAGCGCTGGGCGTGCCCTATGAAGTCGTTCAGTTTTACGGTACGGATACCCACGGTATTCCCGATTGCGGTATGACGGTCGCTTCCCGCGGTACCGTTATGGGCGCGCAGTCCGTGAAAAAGACGGCGCTCAAGCTCAACGGGATCATGCGCGGCAACGCTGTCGACCTCGGCCATTTCACCGCACAGAAGATCGAGCAGGATTGCGGCCTGAAGCCCGGGACTGTAGGCCGGGATATGACGGCGGACGACATCGTGCTCAGGGACGGGTTCTTCTTCCATCCCGATTATCCGCAGTACAAGGTTCCGTTCTGCGCCGTGACAGGCGCGGGCCTGTGGCGCGGCATGCAGCTTTCGGCGTTTGAATGGTTCACGCCGCCCCCGAATATTCAGGATCACCACACCGGCCAGGGCACCGCGTTCCCCACCTACTCCTACGGCTGCGTGATTGCGGAGGTCGAGGTGGATACGCAAACGGGGTATGTGGATGTCGTGAAGGTCACTTCCAGCCACGACGTCGGTACGGCCATCAACCCGGCGCTCATCGAAGGGCAGATATACGGCGGCATCGTGATGGGGCAGGGCTACGGCG
>JAEWWD010000283.1 GCA_023396535.1 Bacillota bacterium | reverse complement strand
CGCCGTAGGCCGTTACCAGCTCATACAGGCCGGCGATAAAATCGCGGCCTGCATATCGGGCGGCAAGGACTCCATGCTGATGGCCAAATGCCTGCAGGAGATGCAGCGGCACGGCCCCGTGCCGTTTGAGATCGTATACATGGTCATGGACCCGGGCTACAACGAGGAGAACCGCAGACAGGTGGAGGAAAACGCGAAAATTCTCGGCCTCCCCATACACATCGTGGAGTCCGATATTTTTGCCGCGGTATCCGATATGGGGGATATCGCCTGCTATATGTGCGCGCGCATGCGGCGCGGCTGCCTGTACCGTCACGCGCAGGAGCTGGGCTGCAACAAAATCGCGCTCGGCCACCATTTTGACGACGTGATCGAAACCATACTCATGAGCATGCTCTACGGCGGGCAGGTGCGCACCATGATGCCCAAGCTGCACAGCACCAATTATCCCGGAATGCAGCTCATCCGCCCCATGTACCTCATCAAGGAGGCGGACGTCAAGCGCTGGGCAAAACACAACGGCCTCGAATTCATACGCTGCGCCTGCCGGTTTACGGAATACTGTTCCCCGGACGATACAGGTACAGGCAAGCGCCAGGAGATGAAGAAACTTATTCGGCAGTTCCGCGAAATCAGCCCGCGCATCGAACAGAACATATTCGCGAGCGTGGAGAATATCAACCTCGAAACCGTCGTCAGTTATAAGGATAAAAACGGCCTGCACAGCTTTTGGGACGATTTTGACGAGCACGGGCCGCACGAATGAAGGTCTGTATCCGCTGATGAGCACTCCAGTTGGGATTTTGACGAGCACGGGCCGCGCGAATGAGCGGGGCAATCCGGATTTAGGGTGAAATTGATGGAAATACTACGGCCTCTTCATGCTCCGTTCATATTCCGTTCAATTTGATTTTTTATACTGACACAGTTTTATAGGGCATTTTTTCAGGGGGTATATCGACATGAGCATCAAATCGCTGTTTCAAAAAGGCACCGAAGGGAAACAGCAGGAGGAACAGGCGCCTTCGCCTGCAACAGCCAAAAAGAAAAAGCGCAGGAGAAAGTGGATCATTCTCGGCGTTATATTGGTCGTAATCGCCGCGCTGTTGGTCAACTGCTCCTTGCAGGCGCAAAAGATGGCGTCTATGTTCTCTCTTTCCAATACGGTCGTGCTGACCCGGTCGGATATAGAGAGCACCGTGGGCGCGACCGGCACGGTGGAAAGCGCGGACAGCCACACCGTTTACTCCACGCAAAGCTACCCGGTAAAGGCCGTACATGTGGAAGTGGGCGACGTCGTGCAGGAAGGCGACCTCCTGTGCGAGCTGGACGCGAGCGCGCTGGAGGACCAGATAGAGGCGCAGGAACTTTCCACCGGCATATCCGCCGAAGCCGCGGCGCAGCAGGTGAAGACCGCGCGCGATAACTACAACGCCGCCAGGGAGGCGCTGGACGAAGGGCTGAACACCAGCATCGTCTCCGCCGACAACAACGTGCGCGCCACCTACGACGCTTGGCAGAAGGCCATCCGGACCTACGAAAACTATGAGGAGAGCCTGGACGACGATACAAACGCCACGCTGATACAGTACGACAACGCGGTGGATACGGCCTATAACACCTACACCGCCGCCAAATCGGCGTACACAGCGGCAGAATCGGCGTTGCAGGCCGCGCAGGCTGCTTTGGCGGCTTACCCAGCTACAGGCGGCGATACGTCCGCAGCAGAAGCAGCGCTTTCCGCTGCTCAGGCAGATGAAGCTGCCAAGGAAGCAACGCGAAACAATGCGCTGGCCGCATATCAGGCTGCTGAAGCGGCTTACAACGCGACACCCTCTGCGGAAAACCAGAGCGCCCTCGCAGCCGCCAAAGCATTCTATGAGGACGCGCAGCAAGCATATGAGGACGCGCAGGATGCCGTGGATGCCGCGGAAGAGGCGCTTCGTATCGCCAGCGGCAATATAAACAGCGCGGAATATGTTTCCCTGCAGGCGAATGTAGCCGCCAAGCAGGCCGCGCTCAATACCGCCGCGACTACGCGCGACAACGCAAAGAACGCGTACGACACCGCCAAGGCGCAGCGCAGCGCGGCGTATGACAACGCGGACACCACGCTTTCGGATTACGCGCGCGCCGTGGATACCGCCCGCGACAATTACAACGCCGCGCTCGTCTCGCTCGAAGCCGCGCAGCAATCCGCAAAAACGCAGCTCCAAAGCAGCAAAAACGCGCTTTCCTCCGCCGAAATCAACGGCAACACGGATTCCGCCGTATTAAAGCTGGCGCAAATGCAGGAGGATCTTGAGGAAACGCGCATGACGGCCAACGCGACCGGCACCGTCACGGCCGTATATGCGAAAGTCGGCGCGAACGGCGCGGGCCTTATGTTCGTGATAGAGGACGTCGGCAACCTGATCGTGAAAACCTCCGTATCCGGGTACGACATCGGCAACGTGACGGTCGGCATGCCCGTCACCATCAAATCCGACGCGACGGGCGAGACCGTGATCAGCGGCAAAATCAGCACCATCGCCCCGACCTCTGAAAAGAACGCGCAGGGGCAGACGAACACCACGGGCGACGTGCTGTTCGATACGGAGGTCTCCGTGCTCGACAAGAACACGGGGCTGCGCATAGGCATGAGCGCGCGGCTCAAATATATCGTGGAGCAGCAATCCGGCGTTATCGCCGTTCCCTTCGACGCGCTGTACGAGAAGGAAGACGGCCAGAGCTATGTGCTTGCGGCCATACCGCAAACCGACGGGAAATACTTACTCAAAGAAATAGCCGTCACACAGGGGCTGGAGAACGATCTCGACGTGGTGATCACAGGCGACGGCGTGGAGGAAGGGCTGCGCATACTGACCAACCCCGGGAACTTCCGCGCACTGATTGGCCGCGAGATCACCGCCATGAGCGACGAGCAGGAACAGGCCCTGCAGCGCTTCGGTCTCTCCGCGGCGCGCGGCTGACGGAGGTTTCAATGGAAGCTTTGGAAGCTTTGACGAATAGTATGGAAACGCCGATGGAGGCCCCGGCGGGAGCGCCCAAGGACACCATCATATGCATGCGCGACATCGTCAAGCGGTTTTATATCGGCGAGCCCAACGAGCTGGAAATACTGCATGGCATCAGCCTTACGGTAGGGCGCGGGGAATTTATCTCCATCGTCGGCGCGTCCGGCTCCGGCAAGTCCACGTTCATGAACATCATAGGCGCGCTGGACAGGGCGACTTCCGGCAGCTATGAGCTGGACGGCACGGTGATAGAGCGCGCGAAGGACGCGGAGCTTTCTGCCATACGCAACCGCAAGGTGGGCTTCGTATTCCAGAACTTCAACCTGATCCCCCGCACCAACGCCCTTCGGAACGTGGAGCTGCCCATGATGTACGCGGGGCTTCCCCAGCGCGAGCGTCTGGAGCGCGCAAAAGAGCTGCTGGACCTTGTTGAGATGTCGGACCGCATGTACCACCAGCCCAACGAGCTTTCCGGCGGGCAGAAGCAGCGCGTGGCCATCGCCCGCGCCATGGCGAACGACCCGGCCATACTGCTGGCGGACGAACCGACCGGCGCGCTTGATAGCAAAACAGGCCGCCTGGTCATGGATCTGTTCCATACGCTCAACCGCGACCACGGCAAGACAGTCGTGCTCATCACACACAACGAAAAGCTCGCGTGTGAAACGGGGCGCATGCTGACCATGCGCGACGGCTGGCTGGACGCGCAGGGGGTGGACGAATGAATATTATGGAAAACGTCCGCCTCGCGATAGAAGGCCTGCGCGCCAACAAAATGCGCGCGCTTCTGACCATGCTGGGCATCATCATAGGCATAGGCTCCGTCATCGCCATACTCACGGTGGGCAACGGTATGAGCGGAGTCATCACCGACACCATGAACTCGTTCGGCGGCTCCAACATAGGCGTCTCCCTACGGGAAAAGGATCAGGACGACATGATGGGCGAAGGCTTCAGCCGCGCATACGGCGGCGGCGGGAATATAGGCGCCGACAGCCTCATCACCGACGATATGATAAACAGCATGCTCCAGCGCTACCAGAACGAAATCGCGCATATCAGCCTTACGGAATCCGTGGGCAGCGGGCAGACGCGCGACGGTCATAAATACGCGAATATCAGCGTGACCGGCGTCAGCGACGCCTACCTCACCGTCAACAATGTGGATTTATTGCGCGGGCGCGCCATATCAGAGCAGGATATCGACGGCATGCGCAGCACTGCGATCGTATCAGATAAGCTGGTGAACAATATGTTCGGCGGCAATATGGATGCGGCGCTGGGGCAGGAATTGCAGGTTACTCTGGACGGGGAAATTTATACTTTCAGCATCGTGGGCGTGTACGAATACGAACAGGCCGGCATGGGCATGGCCATAGCTTCTGAAAAGGATATCAGTACATCCCTGTTCATTCCCATATCCGTCGCAAAGAGGATTACGGGCAGCGACCCCGGTTATCAGGGGCTCATGGTCATGATCAACGGCGGCGTGGACGGCAAATCGTTCGCCAAGCAGTTGGAAACGTTCTTCAACCGCTTCTACATCAACAACGACGAATACGAGTGCTCGGCCACCAGCATGGAAAGCGTGATCGACCAGATCAACACCGTAATGGGCACCATCAACACGGCGTTGTCGGTCATCGCGGGCATATCGCTGCTGGTGGGCGGCATAGGCGTGATGAACATCATGCTGGTATCCGTCACGGAGCGCACGCGCGAAATAGGCACGCGCAAGGCGCTGGGCGCGACAAACGCCAACATCCGTATACAGTTCATCGTGGAAAGCACCATCATCTGCCTGATCGGCGGCTTTTTCGGAGTGCTGCTGGGAGGCGGGCTGGGGTACGTCGGAAGCTCCCTCATAGGCAGCGCCGTAGGACCGGATATCGGCTCCATCGTGCTCGCGGTCGGCTTCTCCATGGGTATCGGCGTGTTCTTCGGGTATTACCCGGCCAACAAGGCCGCCAAGCTGGACCCGATCGAAGCTTTACGGTACGAATAAACAGATCAAAAAAATGTCTGACTTTATAGCCCAAGCGAAAAGCTTGGGCTATACTTATTTCAGCGCTGATGCAACTCGCGGGTACGTTCAGGGGCTTTGCCCCCGAACCCCCACCAAGGGTCGTAACGACCCTTGGAACCCACCCCAGGGAACGCTTGGGCGTTCCCTGTAGAGGATTCCAAAGGGATGTGTCCCTTTGGTGGGGTGCAGGGATGAAACCCCTGCAATATGCACCATACCAAGAGGAGGACGCACATTTTGGAGTGTATTTTCGCCGCGGATATCGGCACCACGCAGATAAAAGCCGCCATCACGGATAAACAGGGCAGCATACTCGATTTGATGAGCCAGCCTAACCGCGTGTACCATGCACACGACGGCTGGTCCGAACTCGATATGGAGGAGCTCTATCAAACATTCTGCTCCCTTTCACGCAAGCTGACGGGGCGCAATCCCGCCGCCGCGGCGCAGCTCAAGGGCGCGGGCATAACGGCTCTCGGGGAAGGGCTGTGGCCGCTGGATGATGAGATGCGGCCGGTACGCCGCGCGATATTGTGGAACGACACGCGCGCCCGCTCTTTGGATATTCCAGACAGGCCGGAACTCGACGAGCTTCTAAAGGAGCATCATATCACGCCGCTGTTCCCCGCCGCGCCGCCCGTCGTTCTGCGGTGGATGCGGGAGAATGAGCCGGAGAACTACCGTCGCATGGCACACGGCGTACACTGCGGCGACTACCTGAACTACCGGCTCACCGGCAGCCTGTGTACAGACAGGACGCTTGCCTCCACCGCCTCCGTCAACGTCCTCACGGGGGAACATTACTATCCGCTCTTTGAACTGATGGGCGTCGGCGATAAGGCCGACGCCATGCCGGAAATACTGAGCTCCACCGATATTGTAGGCTATGTATCGGCGGAAGCCGAAAATGCGACTGGAATCAGGCGCGGCACGCCGGTCATCGCGGGCGCGCTGGACGCCGCCGCCACCGCATTCGGCGCTGGGGCGTACCAAAAAGGGGACGCCTGCACGATATTCGGCACCTCCCTGTGCAACATCGCGGTGCAGGAGGCGCAGGAGGTAAGCCATACCAGCCCCTGCGGGAGCACGCTGTGCGGCATCGCGCCGGGCACGTATTTGCGCATGATGTCCACCAATTGCGGGAGCGCCTTTATCGACTGGGCAAAGAGCATGTTTGCCCCCGAACTTTCCTTTGACGAGCTGGAGCGCCGGATCTGTGAAGTGCCCATCGGCAGCAATGGGCTTCTCTGCCACCCCTATCTCAACGGGGAGCGCGCGCCGTTCAAGGACGCGTTTGCCTCCGGGAGCTTTTTCGGCCTGACCGCCAGGCATACCCGCACGGAGCTGCTGCGCGCGGCCTACGAGGGGCTAATACTGTCGCTGAAAGACTGTTACCGGGAAATCCCGTCCGCCTATACCCGCGCGTTCGTCGCGGGGGGCGGGGCGAACAGCAACCTCTTATGCGCGCTGACGGCCAGCGCCATAGGCGTGCCGGTATACCGCCCCGCGCAAACGCAGCTTGGCATATGCGGCATAGCGGCGGCTGTGCGCTACGCGCTGGGCTACGTGCCCAAACTGGAGCCGCCCGCGTTTTTCGGCGATACGTTTTTGCCGGACCGGCAGGAGGCGGAGGCGCTGGAGCGCATGTATGCGCAATACGCCGCCCTGCGGGAGCAGATGCGGACGTATTGGCCGAAACTCAGGCAGGAAGCCTGATGCAGTCAAGCAACAACGGCCGGAAGGAAATCCTTCCGGCCGTTGCGCTGTTAATCCGTACATAAGCCCCCGCGCGACCCCTCGCGCGGCTTACGCGTAATCCTTTATCAGCGAATACTCCTCGTCGCCCGATATGCCGTACACGCGCTCAACATCCGTATCCATGCACGCGAGCCTCGGCTCGTCCGCCGTATACAGTACGCAGGTACCGCAGCTTGCGCTAAGCTTCCGGGGCACAGGCGCAAGGCGCGCCTGCACGCCCGCGCCCGCCAGCTTCTTCTTAGTACGCAGCGCGCTCAAATGCGTATGAAACGTGGCCAGGTACCGCATGGTTATTTTCTCAGGCGAAGCAGGACTTCGCCGGGCGCGTTCTCTTTTATTTCAACAATGTAACCCTTGCCCCTCGCAAACCGGCCGATATTTTCCACGGCGCAGGCGTTATCCACCAATATCTCCGCTCCCGCCGGGGTTTCTTTGACGGCCTTCTGCGTCAATACCACGGGCTGCGGGCAGGAAAGTCCCCTTGCGTCTATCATGGTCTCACTCCTTTGCGTTTTTTGCGATGTTGAAGTACGAGATAGCGGCAAGCGCGACAAAGCCTATGACCGTCGCGACCATGCCCGCCCCCGTGGGGCCTTTTCCGGAGGAAGCAAGCCCGAAATTGTGGCTGATGGCCGCGCCCATCAAAAAGCCCATAATGGTCACGCCGGAATCGCCGCTGCCCTCGCCGGAGAGTATGAGCTGCCGAAGCGGGCAGCCGCCCAGCAGCACGCTGCCCCAGCCGACCAGCGTCATGCCGAGGAAGTTCCACACGCCGTCCGTATGCGCGACGGGCTGCTCCAGAAAGCTGAGTTTGAATTTGCCCAGCACCAGGTTGCCGACGAGCACCGTGACGATAACGGCGATAAAGCCGTACAGCAGCTTATAATCGCGGAACATCATGGCGTCGCGGATGCCGCCCACCGTGCACAGCCGCGTGCGCTGCGCAAGCGCGCCCACGACCAAACCGGCGGCGAGCGCCATCAGCACAGGCGCGTGCTGGGAGCCGGGGCCTTCAACGCTCATTTTAAACAGAGAGGGGACGATGAGCGCCAGCGCGAACAGCCCCGCGATGACGGCGGGCAGTACGGAGCCTTCCGCCACGCTCAGCGTATAGGCGCGTTTGAGCGTGAACCCTTTGTTGAGCATCAGAACGCCCACGCCTATGCCCGCGGCAAAGCCGAAGAGGCCGACAAGCGCGTTGAGATCGCCGCCGCCTATGCGCAGCATCATGCGCAGCGGGCAGCCCAGGAACACCAGCGCGCCGATCATGACGAACATGCTGATGAGGAACCGCGTCGCGGGCGAGGAACCGCCCCGGGGTTTGAATTCCTTTGCGGCGACGGCGGCAATAAGCGCGCCCAGCACCAGCCCGAGTATTTCGGGCCGCATGTACTGTACGGCGGCGGCGCTGTGAAGCCCCGTAGCCCCCGCGATATCGCGCAAAAAGCACGCGATGCAGAACCCCATGTTGCCCGGGTTGCCGGATGCGCTCAGCAGCAATGCCGCAAGTCCCGTCACCACCCCGGCGACGACGATCAGGTAGTTTTTCTTCATGCACAGAACCTCCCAATGTATTTTGACTGCCATGTGTGATAGACTGTATAGAGAACGTGATACTAAACGGAGGATAACCATATGCAGACCACCTATCTCGATAACGCCGCCACCTCCTTCCCCAAGCCCGCGGGCGTAAGCGAACGCATGCGCTTTTATATCGATGAGATAGGCGCCACCGTCAACCGTTCCGTATACGGCCCCGCCGCGCAGGCCGGGCTTACCGCGCTTTCCCTGCGCGAGCGGCTCTGCGGGCTGTTGGGCTATGACGACCCGACGCATTGTATACTCACGCCGGGCGCTACGGCCTCGCTCAACATGGCGATCAAAGGCTATTTAATACCGGGCGATCACTGCATCGTAAGCTCACTAGAGCACAACGCCGTCATGCGGCCATTGATGCAGTTAAAAGAAACCGGCGTTACGTTTTCGCGCATACCTGCCGACGAATGCGGGCGCATGCGCGTGGAACTGCTGGAGTCCATGATCCAAAAGAATACGCGGCTCATAGCCGTCTCCCACGCATCCAATGTGTTCGGCGTGCTGCACCCCGCGGAGGAAATAGGGCGCGTTGCGGCCAAACACGGCATTCCGTTTTTGCTGGACGCGGCGCAGACGGCAGGCCATTACCCCGTCGATTTCAAGGCCCTGCGGCTAAGCGCGCTCGCCGTGCCCGCGCATAAGGGTCTTCTCGGCCCCTCGGGCATAGGCGCGCTGCTCATGACAAAGGCGTTCGTCGCCTCGCTCAGTCCGCTCGTCGCAGGGGGCACGGGCAGCGCGTCGGACAGCGAGGAGCTGCCCCCCTTCATGCCGGACCGCTTTGAGAGCGGCACGCCCAACCTGCCCGGCATATTCGGCTGGGAAGAATCGCTGCGCTTCGTATCCGAGCGCGGCGTGACGGCGCTTCGTGCGCATGAAATGCAGCTTACAATGCGGTTTATAGAAGGTATCGGAGGCCATGCGGGCGTGCGCGTGGTGGGGCCTCTCGCGCCCGAGGATCGCGTCGGCGTGGTGTCGCTGGATTTCCCCGGCCGGGACAACGCGCAGATATCGTTTGCGCTGGAGCAGGAATACGGCATTCTCACCCGCTGCGGGCTGCACTGCGCGCCCAACGCGCATAAAACGCTCGGCACATTCCCGGCGGGCACCGTCCGGTTCTCG
This sequence comes from Bacillota bacterium, assembly GCA_023396535.1. GTDB lineage: Bacteria > Bacillota > Clostridia > Christensenellales > CAG-138 > JAEWWD01. Next base: position 1,772 of record JAEWWD010000283.1, on the reverse strand, counting down.
TTCGGTTGGGCCAACACCGTCGAGGATGTCGACCGCGCAGTCCAAGCGGTTGTTATTCTTTCAAAAGAATAACGATGGGCGCAAAATGCGCGGTTCGTATTGGTCAGACGTTCTGTATAATCGAAATTTCCTGTCGTTCACACATGAATCGCCGTTCCGGTTACGCCGTCGTAACCGGAGCGGTTTTATATGCAGCCCGAAACGGCCGGATCACCTATCGCAGGAGTATGCGCTTCTCCCCCGCCGCGCGTATCACGCCCACGCGCTGCGCCTGCGGCACCGCGCCTGTAAGCTCTTCATAGAGCGCATCCGCGTCGTCGGGATGCACAGCGATCAAAAGCCCGCCCGCCGTCTGCGGGTCGTAGAGCACATCCTGTACGGCAAGCGGGGTATCCCCCGCATCCACGCCCTCTTCCGCAAAGCTGCGGTTGCGGTACATACCGGCGGGAAGAAGCCCCATATTGGCGAATTCGAGCGCCTCGGGAATGAGGGAGATGTTTTTTACATCCAGCTCAGCCGTCACGTCCGAGCCCTGCGCCATTTCATACAGGTGGCCGAGAAAGCCAAAGCCCGTCACATCCGTGCAGGCGTGCACGCGGTATTTCACCATGGCGTCGCGCGCGGATTTATTGAGCGTGGTCATAAGCCGGTAGGAAAGCTCGCGGCCCCCGTCGCTCAAAAGCCCGGCCTTTTCCGCCGTATTGAGTATGCCGATGCCGAGCGGCTTTGTAAAGAGCAGCACGTCGCCCGCCTTGGCGCCGCTGTTGGTGAGCACTTTGTCGGGATGCACGAAGCCCGTCACGCACAGGCCGTATTTGGGCTCCTCGTCCAGTATGCTGTGGCCGCCCGTGATGATGGCCCCGGCCTCGTACGCCTTGTCGTACCCGCCGCGCAGCATGGCGTGCACGGCTTCTTTGGGCATATCCTCGGGTACGCACATGATGTTGAGCGCAAGCTTGGGCTCGCCGCCCATGGCGTACACGTCGGAAAGCGCGTTGGTGGCGGCAATCTGCCCAAACGTGTACGGGTCGTCCGCTATGGGCGGGAAAAAGTCCACCGTCTGCACCAGCGCCAGCTCGTCGCTGACTTTGTAAACGGACGCGTCGTCGCTTTTATCAAAGCCCACCAGCAGGTTGGGGTCGTGGTGTACGCGGATACCCTCGAGCAGCTTCGCAAGCACGCCCGCGCCCACCTTCGCGCCGCAGCCCGCGCATTTGGCGAGTTTGGTCAGTTTCACGTCCTGTTCCATTGGTGTCCTCCTGTCTGAACCCATGCCGGATACCCGGCTTTTCCCCGGCGCTCTATATCTTTTGCCTTAACCCCACAACATTGCGCGGTGTGAGGCGCAAAATCGCCTCCAGCGCCCCGCCGCCCACCGCCAGCGCCTTATCCGATACGCTAAAGCAATGCTCAAGCTTACAGCGCGGGTCAACATCCCCGCTTTTCATGCCCTTAAAAACGGGCGTCCCTTCGGGCAGTATGCCGCGCAATACCCCGCCGATTTCACAGCGCATGGGCACATCGCCAGCATAGCCCGCGATATCCCCCTTTTGCACTACGTCGCCTATTGACCGCGCCGGGTGAAATACGCCGTCCGCAGGCGCGCGCAATATCCGCTCCAGCGTATACCCGCCGATATTGCCGGGTATGCCCGTGTTGGGCGCGGCGCTTCCCTCCGTAATCACGCGGCCCAGGTAATGCCCGCGCTGCGTTTCTACCACGGCATGACAATCCGCCCCCGCCGTAAAGCCCGGGCCCACGGCTACCACCAC
>JAEWWD010000244.1 GCA_023396535.1 Bacillota bacterium | reverse complement strand
GGATAAAAACAGTTACACCGTATCAGGCGGAGGGGAGCCTGGCCCGGAAAATGACGATATCCCCATGAAGGAATTTGAACTGCTGTTCAAGCTGGGCTCCATGCCGGGGAAAACGTTCACGCGGGATCAGCTCATCGAGGACGTCTGGGGGTACGATTTTGAGGGCAACGAACGGACGCTGGACGTGCACATCCATCGCCTGCGCGACCGCTTTCCTCCCGAGCAATTTGGGTTTCGGATAACGACCGTACGCGGACTCGGTTATCGGCTGGAGGTACTTGAATGAGGTATCATGAAAGAAGGCCGGGTATGTTTGGACGTAAATGGGGCTTTGGCATACTGTTGTCAGTTGTCTTGTTTAGCGTTTGTTTTACCGCCGGATATGGCCTGTCCCTGCTGCTTTTCAGGGTTGTCGGCCGGCCGTCGGCGTTTTTTACACATTTCATTGCGGACTTGCTCGGGCTTTTTGTGTTCATGGCCGGAATGCGGCTGTATGTCGGATTTGGCGGCAAAAAACACAGGGGGAGGCCGCGTTTTGACAGAATGCGCAACAAGCTTATGAGCGATACCATAGAGGCTATGGATCGCATCGCGCACGGGGATTTCAGCGTGCTGATACGGGTGGACGAGCACAATCCGTTCTCGGACCTGGCTGAAAGCGTGAATAAGATGGCGCGGGAGCTGGGTACCATGGAGAAGCTGCGGCAGGATTTTATTTCCGACGTATCCCATGAAATTCAGTCCCCGCTGACTTCCATCAGCGGGTTTGCCGCGCTTTTAAAGAATGACTCGCTGACTGCCGTGCAGCGCGCGCACTATATCGACGTTATCGAAACCGAAGCCCGGCGGCTTTCCAAGCTCAGCGACAATCTGCTCAGGCTGTCGTCTCTCGAAGGCAGCGATCAGCCGTTGCACGTTAAGGATTTTTCGCTGGATAAGCAGATTCAGCACGCCGTTCTTATGCTGGAGCCGCAATGGTCCGCGAAACAGATTGAGCTTTCCCTTGAACTTGAGAAAACGGCGTTTAACGGCGACGAAGGCCTGCTCGGCCAGGTGTGGATCAACCTGATTCACAACGCCATCAAATTCACGCCGGAGCGGGGCATGATCGGCGTCACGCTGACGGGCGACGGGAAGACCGTCGTTTGCCGGGTATCCGACACCGGCGCGGGTATATCGGAAGAGGACAGGATGCATATATTTGAGCGCTTCTATAAAGCCGACAAGGCGCGCGACCGTGCCCTGGGGGGGAGCGGGCTGGGCCTTTCGCTGGTGAAAAAAATCGTGGAACTGCACGGCGGCACGGTTACGGCGCAGAGCGAACTTGGAAAAGGAAGCGTGTTTACGGTATCCCTGCCCGTAAAAAAATAATTCCCGTTTACATTGCGTTTACGCAGCATTCAACCTCCGTTAACTTTTCGGCCATAGTATGAGGCCGTAAAGAAAAAACGGAGGTATTTTATTATGATAAATGATTGTAAGCGGGGGTATGCCGTATGCAAGCGATGATTGCCGTGGACGAATTGATCAAGCAATATGACCGGGCGAAGGAGCCTGCCGTAAAAGGCGTGAGCTTCGACGTCGGCGAAGGGGACTTTTTCGCGTTCCTCGGTCCCAACGGCGCGGGCAAGACGACGACGATTTCCATACTGACCACAACGCTTTCAAAAACGTCCGGCAACGTGACGATCGCGGGGTTTGATGTGGAGAAGCAGGCGAGGCAGGTGCGCGAGAACGTGGGCATCATTTTCCAGCAGCCCAGCCTTGATCCGTCGCTCTCCGCGGAGGAGAACATCCGCTTTCACGCCTGTCTGTACGGCATGTATGGATACAGGCCAGGCTTTCGGCTGATGCCCGAGGCGTACCGGACCCGCGTGATGGACCTCGCGGCCATCATGGGTATGGAAAACGAGCTGTTCAAACCCGTAAAGAAATTGTCCGGCGGCATGCGGCGCAAGCTGGAAATCATCCGCAGCCTCATCCATACGCCGAAAATACTGTTTCTCGACGAGCCGACCCAGGGGCTGGACGCGGTCAGCAGGCGGGGCCTGTGGGAGTACATCAACGAAGTGCGCAGGGAAAACGGCACCACGGTGTTCCTGACCACGCATTACATCGACGAAGCGGAGCACGTGGATAAGGTATGCATCATCAACCATGGAGAAATCGCCATATCCGGCTCGCCGGAGGAGATGAAAGCGAGCCTTCTCAAGCAGGAGCTGATACTGGACGCACAGGACAGGGAGCGTTTGCTCAGCGAGCTTTCGGCCATGGGGCTGAACTTCCGCATAGAGGGGCATGTGATCGTCCCCTACCAGCAGATGTCGGCGCAGGAGACAATCGCGTGTTTACAAACCAAACTGACCGTGCTGAAAATGCAGGAGCCGTCCCTGGAGGACGCGTATGTGGAATACCTGAGACGGACGGAGGCGGCGGCATGACGGAACTATTGTTGCGGCAGAGCCGAATCAAATCCCGGCTCCTGCGGGAGCTGAACGCCGTGCTCACCATAGCGGCGAGGGATGTTACGCTCTTTTTGAAATCGCCGGGTACGATCATCATGAGCCTTGTCATGCCGCTGCTGATGATGGGCATGCTGGGCGGCAGCCTGGCGCAGAACATGGCGGGCGGGCTGGGCTTCCAGTACGGGGAGTTCATGCTGGTGGGCATGCTGGTCAACATGCTGTTCATGACGACGACGACCGGTGTTTCCTCGCTGGTGGAGGATCACTTCACCGATTTTACCCAGGAAATGATGGTTTCCCCCATATCGCGCTACTCCATCGTGGTGGGGAAAATCGTGGGGTCTTCTTTCGGGGCGGTGGTGAGCATGACGGGAACGCTTATCGTCGGCCTCGTCATGGGTATTACGCTGCCCGTGGTCAGCATGCTGATCATACTCGCGCTTTCGCCCCTCATCTGCCTTTCCGCGGGCTCTTTAGCCATGATCATCATCGGCCTAATCAAAAACAACAGGATGGCCAGCATGGCCGTCATGCTGGTTACGATGCCGCAGATGTTCCTTTCCGGAGCGATCATACCCATCAGCAATTCCAGCGGCGTGCTGTTCGTCCTGTCCCGCCTGCTGCCCATGACCTACTGCCTGGATCTGACGCGCGCAGCGATATACGCCGGGTCGCCCGAGTACGCTCAGGTCGTGCTCTTCAACCCTGCCGTATCGCTCGCCGCCATACTCGCCATCACGGTAATCTGTCTGACCATCGGCACACTGTTCTTCGCGAGAACCGAAAAGAACCGATAACGACTGCACACAACTATAAACCAACAGGAACAAATACAGGAGGTATTATTATGAACGACAAGGAATTTGAGAACAACAGGGAACTCACGGCAGAATCCGGATTAACGGAACAATTTGCCCGGCTGGCCTATCTGCTCCGCCGGGAACGGCTGCGCGGCTTTCTGGAGGGCTGTAGAGAGGACGCCTGGCGCAAACGGCTATTGCACATGATCCATATGCATGCCGGCATTAGGGCCAAAGAACTGACTGCATTGCTCAGCCGTCGGACGCCCGCGGCGGAAGAATTGCTGCTGGGTCTGGAGCAGAAAGGGTATATCGCATATAAACCCGTTGAAGGCTCGGAAGATAAAGTCGTGGAACTGACCGATCTGGGTAAACGGGAGGCGGCGGAATATATGGAGTTTGGCGGCGCGTTCGATGTGCTCAGCGACGATGAAAAAGCGGCTTTGACCGGGTATCTTGCGCGCATCAACGCGGAACTTCAGAAGAAAGCCGAAGCGGACGGCGACGCCGACGATTTCCCCCCGGATTTCTGGGGAATGCCGGGCGGAGCCGGGCATGACCGCATGCATAAGCTG
>JAEWWD010000208.1 GCA_023396535.1 Bacillota bacterium | reverse complement strand
TGCCGTATGTGTACGGCCACGGTGTTTTCCATGCCCACCGCGCTGCCCTTCCATACGGCGTCGTATATTTCGGCGGAGGAGAACACCCGCCCCGGTTGCTCCATCAACAGCTTGAGTATGGCGTATTCGGTGGGCGTGAGGGGGACGATTTCCCCGTCCGCCGTAACGGTCTTTTCCGCGTCGTCCAGCATGACGCCGCCTATGATCAACTGCTGCTCCCGCTTCTGCATGCCGCCGAGCTGCGTATATCGACGTAGCTGCGATTTTACGCGCGCGAGCACCTCGACGGGATTAAACGGCTTTGTGACATAATCGTCCGCGCCGATAGAAAGCCCCAGCACCTTGTCGCTGTCCTCGCTTTTTGCGGTGAGCAGTATCACGGGGATGTTGGAGGTCTCCCGAAGCCGCGCTGTGGCGGATATGCCGTCCAGCCCCGGCATCATGATATCCATGAGCGCCAGGTGTATGTCGTTTTGTTCCACAGCGTCGAGCGCCTCCCGCCCGCTGTAGGCGAGGTGCGTCGCGTAGCCTTCCGCGCGCAGGTAAATATCCAGCGCGGAAACGATATCGCGGTCGTCGTCGCAGATGAGTATGTGGTGCATGCCTATCTCCCCCCTTATCCGCATTGTACAGGATTCTGATATGAAGAAAACAGGGGGCGGCGCATTAAGAAGTGATGAATTTCCGTTTAAACCGGTTGAGACATGCAAAAAGGAAGAGAATTTCGGCGAAAAATTTATTTCCGGTACCGCTTGACTCTCCCCTAACTGGAAGCCCTATACTCAGTTTAGAACATGTTCGAACGTTTGTCCGGAAGGGTGAAATCGATGCTGACCATAGGGGAATTCTCCAGAATCTGCAGGGTATCCGTAAAGACGATACGCTATTACGACCAGATCGGGTTATTGAAGCCGCGACAGGTATGCCGGGAGTCCGGTTACCGGTATTACGAAACGGCGCAGTTGCAGGATATGCTGCTGATACTGCGGCTCAAGCGCTATGGGTTTTCGTTGCCGGAGGTCGCGGCCGCGCTCTCTTCGCGCGATCCTCAAGCGCTCAGGCAGACACTCCTTGAAAAGAAAGATGCGTTTTTGCGTGATATCCAGTCCCAACAACGGGTGCTGCTCCAGATGGAGCGGGATATTCAAAGAATTGAAAGGCGTGAAAACATTATGCAGACGAATTATGTAATCAAAACCGTACAGATACAGCCCAAATCCATTTGCTTCGTGCGCCGCACCATGAGCCTGCGGGATTTCGGCGAGGCGTTTGGCGCATTGTGCGCGGTAATGGAAAAGAACCGGCTCAGGCCTGCGGGCCCGTTTCTTTCCGTCTACCATGACGAGGAGTTCAACCCCGAAAGCGCGGATATCGAGGTGGGCGCCGAGGTGGCGGAAGCCTCCGCCGCGTGCGTGCGGACGCTTGATCCCGGGCTCTGCTGCATGGCAACCCATATCGGGCCGTACGACGATTTTTCCCCGTGCTACGCGGCGCTGACGGAATGGATCGAGCGCGAAGGTTACGTCGTTTCCGGCCCGCCGTTCGAGCTGTACGTCAAGGGCTGTGAGTCCGGCGTAGCGCCGGAGGAGTACGTTACAGAGGTGTACTTTCCCATACGCGCTGCGCGCTAGGCGCAGCGGCGTCTTCGCAATGCAAATAAATAATTAAAAATGAACAATGAACAATGGATGTGGAAATTCCCCCGGCAGGGGGAATTTCTTTCACTTGTTTTCGTCGGGTTTATACTTGCTCAGGCTTTCCTCGGTGACTTGATACAGGGAGAACATCTTCTCGTTCATCATATCCCAAAAGCAGTAGGGCAGATGATCCCTGTGTCCGCGGTGCAATATCACGCACTCGTAGCAGTTGCCATGGTGTCTGCACGCCTCTGGACAGGGGCAATGGTCCTCCCCGTCCTCTTTCACGCGGCGCAGAAATTCAAGCTTCGTTGCAAGGCTCTCCTCCGCTTTCCCTTCGCGGGCAAGCTGCAGTTCTTTTTTGCTGAATTCGTTCCCGTCGATCTTCATGCTTTCCCCTCCGCCATCCATATTCCGTTGTATTTATGCTATCCCGACGGGGGCGAAAATGCAAGGCGTTTTCCGGATGTGCGGACTGAAAATGCCGGTTTCGCGCGCATTCGGCAGACGCCTGCGTAATCCGGCGCAAACCGGCATGGTCAACCGCCCGACCGTCGGGCGTACTACGATCCGGAAAGTTGCCGAAGCACGGCGATTTGCACGAAAGCCCGTCGAAACAGAAAAACCCGCATTCTAGCGGGCCATTCTTGCGGGCTTATATAGAAGCGTTGACGCATTTATCTCATTTGCGCGGCATGTTCGGGCACGCGTTTGCGCTGCATGAAAAGCAGCGCGCCGATATACAGCACCGCGACCGCGCCCATGCATAAAAACGCCGCGTTGGTGGAAACAACGTCCAGCATGCGTCCGAACACCAGCGAGCCCAGGCTGGTGCCAACGCCCCTGTTGGCGATCGCCTTGAGCGACTGCGCCGTGTAGGCCACCTCGTCGGAAAACCCGCGGCGGATGAATTCCGTATCCCCGGCGTATACCGTGGCGAACGCGCCGCCGCCTAAAATCTGTGCGGCGAATTGCAGGCCGGCGGGAAGCTGCTGTATATAGAAGAGCGCCGCCATGCGCGTCGCCTGCAGCAGGAAGGCCAGCGCCATGGCGTGAAGAGGACCAAGGCGTTTGAGTACGATGGGCGCAAAGAAGAAGAAAGCGATTTCTCCCACCATGGCCGCGCTGATGAGCGTGCTGGTATAGGAGGCGGGAAGTCCGTTCTCGACTACGTGCAGAGAAAGAAAATACATGGTGCCGCTGTCCGTCAGCCCCCAGATGACCAGCGTTAAAAACGCGGGCGCGAACGCCCTGCTTTTGCTTAACGCGTACAGCGATACGCGCTTTTCGCTTTTGGGTACCTCGGGCGTTTGCGCTACGGGCAGACTCCGCACCACCAGTAGGGTGACGAGCAACATGCAGCATGCGCTTATGAACAGCGACGGCATGCCCATGCGGTCCATCAGTATGCCCGCCGCCGTAACGCCCAGCATATAGCCCGCGGAGCCGCCCAGGCGGTAATTGCCGTAGGTATGGGGCTTTTCTTTGATTTGCGCCATCAGCAGCGTATCCGCCATATCGCTGGTGGGGTTGGATGCGAAGCCGTAAATCAGTATGGCGACGGCAAAAAACCAGAAGCCGTGCAGCGCGTACAGTGTACCGAACACGAGAAATATGCCTGCGACCAGCCCCAGCAGTATGCGCCGGGGCGAACGGCTTTTATCCGCCAGAGGGCCTATGAACAGCGATGCGGGTATGGTGGCGAGGCAGGCGACGGCGTTCAATATGCCGATCTGTGTGCCGCTCAGGCCGCGCTGCTGATAGAATATGCCCAAATAGGGGGATAAACAGCCTATCGAAAGCCAATACATGAAATAATACGCGCAATAGGGCCAGTTCTTCCGCATGCCCGTCTCTCCGATCATTCCCCAAAATGCAGTGCGCTTTTTACAGCCCGCCGACTTACTGTAATACGGAAACAGCCGCCTGTCAATTCCCGAATGGAGTTCGGCGGCCGTCCGCCCAGCGCTTGCGCGGGGCGGCGGCGAAGGGGTACAATACCGGTAAAGGGGCACAATACCGGTACAGAGGAATATAAAACATAGAAAGGATGCTGTGGCATGGTTCTTGGCGCATGCATACTGCCGCACCCGCCCATACTCCTGCCGGAGGTGGGCCGGGGCGAGGAGCGTCGCATACAGGCGACAGCGGACGCCTACCGCGAGGCCGCGCGCCGTATCGCGCAGTTGAAGCCGGATACCGTGGTGCTGGCGTCGCCGCACGCCACGCTGTACGCGGATTATTTCCACATCAGTCCGGGCAGGCGGGCGGAAGGCGATATGCGGCAATTCCGCGCGCCGGGCGTTACGGTAAATGTCGAGTACGACGAAGCGCTTGTAAAGGCCATAGCCGACGCCGCGAAAGCCGTGCGCATACCGGCGGGCACGCTGGGCGAGCGCGAGCGCGCGCTGGATCACGGCACGGTCATCCCCCTGCGTTTTCTGGATGAAGCTGGCCTAAAAGCAAAAGTGGTGCGCATGGGGCTCTCGGGTCTTTCCCCGCTCATGCATTATCGCCTGGGCGCGTGCGTGGCGCAGGCGGTACAGGCGCTGGGCCGCTCCATCATATTCGTCGCGAGCGGCGATTTATCCCACAAGCTCAGCGCGGAAGGCCCCTATGGGTTTGCGCCGGAAGGCCCGCGCTTTGATAGGGAGATCACGAAAGCCATGGCGGACGGGGATTTTTTAAAATTCCTGTCTTTCGATCCGGATTTTGCGGAAGCGGCCGCGGAGTGCGGCTTGCGGAGCTGCATGCTGCTCGCGGGCGCGCTGGACGGGCTGGCCGTGAAGCCGGAGCTTCTTTCCTACGAGGGGCCGTTCGGCGTGGGCTATGCCGTAGCGGCGTTTGAGGTAACGGGAACGGACGAAAGCCGCCGCTTCGGCGAAGCGTACGAGCGGCAGCGGCTGGAGAACGCCGCGAAGCGAAAAGCGAACGAGGACCCATACGTCCGCCTCGCGCGATATTCCCTTGAAACCTATATAAAAACCGGCGAGCGCGCCGCGCTGCCCGATAACATTCCCGAAGAACTGCTCAAAACGCGCGCGGGCGCTTTCGTATCGCTGAAGCTGGACGGGCGGCTGCGCGGCTGCATAGGCACGACCGAACCTACCAAAAAGCATCTCGCCGCGGAAATACTGCAAAACGCCGTCAGCGCCGGTACGGAGGACCCGCGTTTTGACCCTGTCACGGAGGAAGAGCTTCCCGCCCTTACCTACAGCGTGGACGTGCTGGGCGAGGCGGAGCCGATCGACTCCGAAACGGAGCTGGATGTAAAGCGCTACGGCGTCATCGTGAGCGCGGGCTACAAACGCGGGCTGCTGCTGCCCGATCTCGCCGGGGTGGATACCGTGCGCGAGCAGGTGGATATCGCGCGGCGCAAGGCGGGCATCCGCGAGGGCGAGCCCGTCAAACTGCAGCGCTTTGAGGTGGTGCGTCACGTATGAAAGCTGTCTGTCCCGTCTGCCCGCATCGCTGCGCGCTGGAGGAAGGCGTGCGCGGGCTGTGCCGCGCGCGCGTCGCGCGCGGCGGCGAGGTGGTCTGCGCGAATTATGGCATACTCAGCGCGCTGGCGCTGGACCCTATCGAGAAAAAGCCGCTCGCGCGGTTTCATCCGGGCAGTCGCATACTCTCCATGGGCAGCTTCGGCTGCAATTTCAAATGCGGGTTCTGCCAGAACCACGACATCGCGCAGTCGGACGGCATGGATCTTCCCCTGCGTAAAGATACGCCGGAGCAGCTCGTACAATCCGCGCTCGCGCTGCGGCAGCAGGGGAATGTCGGCCTTGCGTATACCTACAACGAACCGCTTGTCGGCTACGAATTCGTGCGGGACTGCGCAAAGCTGGCGCATGAGCACGGGCTTCTCAACGTCGTCGTAACCAACGGCTATATCTGCGAGGAGCCGCTTATAAAGCTGCTTCCATACATCGACGCCATGAACATCGACCTCAAAGCATTCTCGGAGCGTTTTTACCACAGCATCGGCGGCGATCTGGAGACGGTCAAGCGCAGTATTGCGCTATCCGCGCAACACTGCCATGTCGAGGTAACGACCCTCGTCATTCCCGGCGAGAACGACGCAGAGGGGGAAATGCATGCGCTCGCTTCGTGGCTCGCCTGTGTAAACCCGGAGATTCCGCTGCACATCAGCCGCTTTTTTCCGCGCCACAAAATGCGGGATAAATCCCCTACGCCGGTCCAAACGGTTTACCGGCTTGCGCAAATCGCACGGGAGCATGTATCATACGTATATACAGGGAACTGCTGAAAAGGCTTTTTGCAGGGGTTTCACCCCTGCACCCCACCAAGGGCCGTTACGGCCCTTGGAACCCATCCTTAAAACGCCCCTTTGGGGCGTTTTAAGGGATAGGATTCCAAAGGAACGACCCACAGCCTGGCATCCGGGCGGTTTCCGTTCCGGATGACCCTTGCCATTTTGGTGAAGGTGTAGGACAAGGCCCCAAAAAAGTTGCAGAATAGGAGAATAGATGGATATAACCGCCGTACTGGCCAGGGAATTCGACCGAAAACCCGAACACGTCAACAACATCATCACGCTTGTCGACGGGGGCAGCACCGTCCCGTTCATCGCGCGCTACCGCAAGGAAATGACGGGCTCTTGCGACGATCAGGTGCTGCGCGAGCTGTGCGATCGGCTCGCTTACCTGCGCAACCTCGAGCAGCGCAAAACGGAGGTCGCCCAAAGTATCGAACAGCAGGGCAGCCTGACGGACGAGCTGAAACAGTCGCTGGAGAACGCCGCAACCCTCTCCGAGGTGGAGGATATTTACCGCCCCTACCGGCCCAAGCGCCGCACCCGCGCCTCCATCGCGCAGGAAAAAGGACTGGGCCCGCTGGCGGACGCCATTTTGAAGCAGGAACCAAAGGCCGATCCGCAAGTCCTCGCCGCCCCTTACGTGAATGCGGAAAAGGGCGTGGAGGACGTGACTGCGGCCATCGGCGGCGCGAAGGATATACTGGCCGAGCGCATGTCGGACGACGCGGTCGTAAGAAAATTCCTGCGTGCGCTCATGCGCCGCGAAGGCGCGCTCACGACGCGCGCCGCCAAGGAAGAGGATTCGGTATACCGCATGTATTATGAATATTCCGAGCCTGTCGCACGCATCCCCAGCCACCGCGTGCTCGCAATAAACCGCGGAGAGCGCGAGGGGTTTTTGAAGGCCGCCGTCGCCATGAACGACGAACCCGCCGTGGCGCTGCTGGATAAAAAGTTTGTGCGGCCCAACGGCGGCGCGTGCGCCCTGTGCGTGCGGGAAGCGGCGGAGGACGCGTGGGAAAGGCTGCTGCGTCCGTCCATAGAGCGCGAGGTGCGCGCGGAGCTGACGGATATGGCGAACGAGCAGGCCATCTCCATGTTTGCGCTGAACTTGAAGCCTCTGCTGCTGCAGCCGCCCGTGCGCGGCAAAACCGCGCTGGGGCTGGACCCGGCCTACCGCACCGGCTGCAAAATCGCCGTGGTGGACGAGACGGGCAAGGCGCTGGAAACCGCCGTCATATACCCCACCCCGCCGCAAAACAAAAAAGAAGAGGCCGCCAAAGTATTGACGCGCCTCATCGAAAAGCACGACGTAGGAGTCATCGCCATAGGCAACGGCACGGCGTCCCGCGAGTCCGAGCAGTTCGTGGCCGATCTTTTGAAAACCCTGCACCGCGATATCGGGTATATGGTGGTCAACGAGGCGGGCGCGTCGGTGTATTCCGCCTCCAAGCTGGCGGCGAAGGAATTCCCGGATTACGATGTATCCTTGCGCAGCGCCGTTTCCATCGCGCGGCGGCTGCAGGACCCGCTCGCCGAGCTCGTGAAAATCGACCCCAAATCCATTGGCGTGGGCCAGTACCAGCACGATCTCCCGCCTGCCCGGCTCGATTCTGCTCTGGCCGGCGTGGTGGAGGACTGCGTGAACAGCGTGGGGGTGGACGTCAACACCGCCTCCGTCTCCCTGCTTTCGCATATTTCCGGCCTCAACGCCACAGCCGCGCAGAACGTCGTTAATTACCGGGACGAAAACGGCAGCTTTTCAAGCCGCGCACAGCTCAAAAAGGTGCCGCGCCTCGGGCCCAAGGCGTTCGAGCAGTGCGCGGGCTTTTTGCGGATATTGGGGGGCAAAAACATACTGGATAACACCGCCGTTCACCCCGAATCCTACGACGCGGCGAAGAAACTGCTGGAGCTGTGCGGGTTTACGCTTTCGGACGTCGCGGCGGGCAATCTTCGTGAGCTGCCCGCCCGCATCGCGAAGCTGGGCGAAGAAAAGCTCGCCGCCGCCTGTGAAACCGGCGTGCCCACGCTGCGGGATATCGTGACGGAGCTACAAAAACCCGGCCGGGATATCCGCGATTCGCTGCCCCCTCCGCTGCTTCGCGAGGGCATTATGGAAATAGGCGATCTCGCGCCGGGCATGGAGTTGATGGGTACGGTGCGCAACGTCATCGATTTCGGCGTGTTTGTGGATATCGGCGTGCATCAGGACGGACTCGTACATATCTCCGAGCTTTCGGATCGTTATGTGAAGCATCCGTCGGAGGTCGTGCAGGTGGGCGACGTGGTGCGCGTGCGCGTGCTCAGCGCCGATCCGGTGAAAAAACGCATATCTTTGACCATGAAGCTGAAGGACGCGCAAAGCAACGCATGACGGGAGGGATGGGCTATGCTGTACCTCATCGACAACGACAGGCTGGTAGCGGCTCAAAAGCGGGAACGCACGCCGTGTGCGCAGTATGTAGGCTTTTTTACGCCGGAGGCGGCGGCGGAAGCCGCGCCGGATCTTGGCGTGGATACAACACTTCTTGGCCGCTGCGGCGCGGCGATATCGTTTGAAGCGCGCGAAAAGGCGGACGTGCTGTGCGCGCATTGCTTTTTCAGCCGGCATCTGACCGGGCCGCAGTTATCCGCCGCCGTGCACTTGACGCAGGGACTGCTGCTGTTTGTAAGTCCGGGCGCGGCGGAGCTGAATAAAGCGCTGCTGGCGGTCATGCCCGAGCGCAACGTGACTTTGCCCCGCATACTGTTTCTGTTTCTCGAAATGCTGACGGCCAAACATATAGCCTTGCACGAAAGCATAGAGACGGAGATTACAGAACTGGAAAACGCCCTGCTTAACGGTGAAAAGCGCGAATGTGTAAAGGAGATCGTCACCTTGCGGCGCACGCTGATGGCGCTCAAGCGCTATTACGAACAGATGCTAAACGCCCTTGACCTGTTGCAACAGAACGAAAATGAACTCATCGACCCGCATGCCATGCGCTATTTCCGGCTGTACAGCAACAGGGTGGACAGGCTGTATCACGGCGTGCTCAACCTGAGGGATTATGTCACGCAGGTGCGCGAAAGCTATCAGGCCGAGGTGGATATCAGCCTGAACAACATCATGAAGATATTCACCGTCATTACCGCCATATTCCTGCCGTTGACCCTGATAGCGGGCTGGTACGGCATGAATTTACATATGCCCGAATACAGCTGGCCGTACGGCTATTTGATGGTGATCGCCCTCAGCGTGGCCGTGGTGGTTCTCTGCATAGGCTATTTTAAAAAGAAGAACTGGTTTTAACCGGCCGGATAGAGGAGATATCCGTTCCTTTTCGCGTTTGCCTGAAATGAGCCGTTGTGGCGAAGCTGACCCGGTACAACAGCAGCCTGCTTTTGCGACTCTTCTTTGCACGCTTTCTGACATTTCTTGGGCTATAGAAAAAGACTGACAGGTATAGTATACTTTAGACAAAGCGTCATGAAAAGCACAGGCCGGACTCTGCCCGCCGGCGCGGCGGGGGATTGCCTAAAATCCAGCGCGTTCCAGCCCGCGTGGCGGTCAGGGGTTCACCTATGAAGTTTTTTGAAACGTTGCCGCGGAGGGCTGGCGGATTTGCGTTTCAATGGTATACTATTTGCAACCCGCACGAAACGGGGGGTTAACGATATACAGTCGGTCATTCCGCGCCGGTATGGATCAGTGAAATACAGAAATACTTGTAAGGAAGGAACGCCAGGGAAAACGCGCAGCGCGGCAAACATGCCCCGCGTTGCGCCTGAAGGAGACATTCATGGTAAAGAAACCGCGCTTAGCTGCTTTTCAAAGCATTATAAGCCAGTTGAAGCCCCGCAGACCGTTCGGCAGACGCCGGCGCGGCAGGCGGACGGTTTTCATAGCGCTCGGCGGCGTCGCGGCTGTTGCGGTGCTGCTGATACTTATCATAAGCAAGCCGCAGGGCGCGCAGGCTGCGCAGGCGCCGGAGCAAACCGGCCAGGCGGTGGATTTTAGTTCCGCGGGAGAAAAGACAGTACAAATAGACGGGCAGTATATCGCGCAGGGATCCTCCGGCGCACAGCCCACCATAAACGCTTATGTTACCCCGCCGCCGCAGCTTGCTGCGGCCGGGGATACGTCCATACCCGTGCTGGACGCGGAGGTGGCGACGCCCACCCCTTCTCCAACCCCCTCCGCCACGCCGACGCCCGCCGCTACGCCTGCCGCTACCCCGGTCCCCTCCCCTACGCCGGTTCCCGTGGATATGGACGAGCTGGTTACTTATTACATGGTGGAGGCGGATCTCTATTATAACGAGTGCGGATATTCTTCCAATTATTACGAGTATACCGACGACGACGTATACATGCTGGCGCAGCTCATATACGGCGAAGCGCGCGGCGAATCGACCAAGGGGAAAATAGCCGTCGCCAACGTCGTCATGAACCGCGTGCTTTCCCGGGGATATCCCGGCAGCACCATAAAGGACGTTATTACTGCTCCCGGCCAGTTCTCGGGATATTCCTCCTCCATTCGGCCCAATTCCTCCTGTAAATCCGCGGCGCGTCAGGTGCTGGAGAAGCAGGTATGGGTGATCCCGCAGAACGTGTATTTCTTCAATTCCGACCGCCGGGAGGGCGAGGATTGGGGCAGCCATGACTTCTACGCCAAGATAGGCAACCACTGCTTCTATACCGAAAGCTACAGCGGCCGCAGCCGCAACGGCAACGTACCCCCCGCGCTGTTCGAGCGCACGTTCAAATGGCCGCAGTACGGCTGTAAGGTGGAAAAGCGCGTCAAGCGCCTGCAGTACATGCTCAACAAGCTGGGGTACGACGTGAAGGCGGACGGCTACTTCGGTATGGACAGCAAAGAGGCGTTCATGCAGTTCCAAAACGACCACGGGTTGCATGCCGACGGCGTGGCGGGCCCCGATACCATCGAAAAGCTCATTAAAACGTTCGGCGTGGAGAATTATATCAAGAAGTATCTGTAGTCTGTTTTTGCAAAGTGCTTAAGGGCCTGTAGAAGGCCCTTTTTCTATTCCGCTTATTTGTCCGCGCCCGCCGCGTATGCTATACTGTTTCAGAGGGGTTTTTTGGCAGTTCGTTCGTTACCATCACAACCGCATACGAAAGGGGACGGCTTATGGAACGCATACGCTGGGGCATATTGGGGTGCGCGGATATCGTGGAGCGCAGGTTCCTGCCCGCGCTTACAAAAGAAGTGCAAAACGGCGAAGTTTACGCGCTCGCGTCGCGCGGCAGCAGCGAACGGCTTGCGCGCGTCACCGCTGCGTACGATATCCCGAAGATTTATCACGACTATGACGCGCTGCTCACGGACCCGGCGGTCGACGCGGTCTACATTCCCGTTCCCAACAGCCTGCACGCGGAATGGACCGTCCGCGCCGCGCGGGCAAAGAAGTATGTCCTTTGCGAGAAACCCATCGCCTGCTCGGTGGCGGATGTGGAGCGCATCAGCGCGGCGGCAGCAGAAAACGGCGTCGTCGTGATGGAGGCGTTCGCCTGCCTGCACAGTCCTCTGTACGGGGCGATACGCGATCTTATCGACGCGGGCGAAATAGGTGAACTGATGGCGGTAGATTCCATATTCTGCTATAACATGACCGACCGGGGAACCAACAACATCGGCAACCCCGCGCTGTGCGGCGGTTCCATATACGACGTGGGCTGCTACAACACGCTGACTATTCGAAGGCTGACCCGACGAGAGCCGGTATCGGTCACAGCTATGGCGCATTTCTGGGACAACGGGCTGGATGCCACCGTGCGCGCCGTATTGGATATGGGCGACGATCTGCTCTGCGCCTATACGAGCTCCGTCGAGACGGTCTCGCGCCGCGGCATCTCTGTGCTGGGTACGCAGGGGTACATCCATTTCCCGCACACGCCCAACACATGGGGGGAACTTCTGATTACGCTCAGCAACGCCAAGGGAAGCCGTGAAATCAAACTGCATACGCGCAACACCTACGCGCTGGAAATGGAGCAGATGGGTCGCTGTATTCTACAGGGGGAGCGCCCGCTGCTGACGCTGGAAGAGTCCGCGCGCAACGTCCGCGCTCTTGAGATGCTGCACAAAGCCATCGGAAGCTGGAGGAGCGGAGTTTAAACATACTGGGATGGAAACAGAAAAGGAGGACGAACGTGAACCGCATCAATCTGATTTGCCTGGGGGTAAGCGATATCAGGCGTTCCCGTGCATTTTACCGCGACGGGCTGGGCTTCACGACGCCGAGCGGCGAGGATGCGCCCCAGGTTGCTTTTTTCAGCAACGCCGGTACAAGGCTGGAGCTGTATCCGCTTGAAGGGCTCAGGCGGGATATCAGTGAAACGCAGCCGCCCGAACCGGGAACGGGCTTCCCGGGCATTACGCTTGCGTACTGCGCGAAATCGCGCGCCGAGGTGGACGAACTGTTTGAGAGAATAGAAAGCATCGGCGGCACGATCGCAAAACGGCCGCAGGATGTGTTCTGGGGCGGCTACAGCGGCTATTTCCGCGACCCGGACGGATATTATTGGGAGGCCGCCTATGCTGACTTGTGGCAGTTCGACGACAACGACATGGTAGTCATAGAGTAAGCGGATTTACATGGCTTGTATATCTGACCCGCCTAAAACAGCGATTACGCTTTTTTTGCCGCCAACAGCAGCATCATGGGCCGGCGGAATTCATCCCGCATTTCGGGGGAAAGCGTCTCATACTCCCCCTGCGGCTGCGGCTCAATAAGCCCCGTCAGGGAAAAGCTGCAGTTGAACAGGGCGTTGACATAGCTATGCAGGGTCCGGTGGTATTTTATAACGCGCTCGCCCAAAAACTCGGCTTCCCGCCTGCCCTCTTCATAGTAGCGGTCGACGGGCCAGTGCAGATGACGGCCGGATGCATCGTCCGTCCATTGCTGCGAACCCTCCGCCGTGAATACGGGGTGCTCCACTGAGAAAACGAACGCGCCGCCCGGCGCGAGCCACGCGTATATACGGCGGCACAGGCCGCCGAAATCCGCGACATAGTGGAACGCCAGCGAGCTGATGACGGCGTCGAAGGAGTTGGGCGCGAACGATATGTCTTCCATGGGCGCGCACAGGTATTTAATATTCGGGGAAGCCGTCTTTCCCTGCGCTACTGCCAGCATGCGCTCCGAGATATCCACGCCGACCACTTTTTTCGCGCCTTGCTCTATAGCGTATGCGCAATGCCAGCCGTACCCGCACCCCAAATCCAGCACGCGCCTGTCTTTAAAATCCGGCAGCAGGGGCTTGAGCGCGTACCACTCCCCCGCTCCGCTCAGACCATGCAGCGAACGCTCCATCTGCCCGTATTTGAAAAAGAATGCTTCATCGTCATATTTGTTTTCCCGCATGAGGCCCTCCCGTTTTATTGCTGCGATCAGTATACCGCCTTCGCTTGCGCCCGGCAATCAAAAACGCCCTGTGCGGGGGCGTCTCTGCGGGAGGTTCTATCCATATCTCCGGGGTCGGGGGAGCAGGATCGTCTTAATATGTGTTCCATTGCAGCACGAGGGGCAAAAGCTCCTCATACAGCGCGTCGCGGGCTTCCGCCGTTACGGTGAACAGGCGCGCGTTTTTGTGCGCGCGTACTTCGTCCAGGAATGGCGTTTCCCGCTGTTTTACCACTGCGAGCACGGGCGTATCCCCGTCCAGCGCGCGCAGCACTTCCTGTTGAAAGCGGATCGCGGCGCTTTCATAAAAGCCGAGTTCGTCCATCAGCAACAGCCCCTCCTTCGGGGCCTGCAGCAACGCAACGCCTAAACTGTCGAACACCGCCGGAAACGCCGTGGGTGCTTTGTCGGCGTGAAAGCCCACGGTATTTTCTTCGGAGCAAATACGCTCCGCCGCGTTTACAGGGTATATGCATGTGCACGCTATGTTATCCGCATCCGGCGGTTGGCGCAAGGTAGCAAAGCCGTACAGCGGCCTTTCGCTGTGGGCGAGAAGTCGCCGTGCGAGCGTGCTTTTCCCCGCGCCGATTTCGCCGGTCAGCAGTATGTGAAGCGGTTGCGGCATTTGTTCTCCTAAAAGTACATTGAGGGCTCTGCCCTCAAGCTCCCGCTTAGGGCCGTAACGGCCCTGAGAACCCTATTTCAGGAACGCCCATGGTCGTTCCTGGGGAAGGGTTAAGGGGGTCTGAGACCCCCTTGCGGGGTTTGGGGCGGAGCCCCAAGAAACTATGCGGTGGGTTTTTCAGCCGCAGCTTTGCCGAGGGAGTTGGCGACGAGCGCGTCATACTGCGCCTGCGTCAGTTCGGTGTGGTAGAAGAGATCAAAGTACTTCGCGGTTTCCTGATACATGTCGTAGGTTGCGGCTTCAGGGTAGAGCAGCTTCGCCATCCACAGCATGCCAAGATAGCGCTGCACGGAAGGCGGGAAGCCCATCCAGTTATAGGGACCCATGGGCACTTCGTAATAGGCGCCGGTCTTGATGGCCGTTACTTTCTGCCAGGCGGGGTCCTCCGCGACGGTGGAGTAAACGCTGTCCGGCGCAAAGAGTATCACGTCCGGATTCCAGTTGAGTATCTGCTCCATATCGACTTCATTACCCGAACCCTTGGAAGAGGGCTCATCCACTACGGCCAGATTGTTGCTGAGCAGGTCGACGGGCTCCGCGTGGTAGGAATTGGCGGCGATGACGTTCAGGCCCTTGTCGCCCAGGCAGTAGAGCAGGGTTGCCTTTTCGACGGAGCTGGCGATGCCTTCGATCTTCGCGTAGGTTTCTTCGCAGTAGGTTGCAAGCGTTTCTGCTTCGGCAGGCAAGTTGAGAAGCGCTCCCAGCAGGCGGTATGCGTCGCCCATGGTCTTGGTGGTGGCGGTAATGTGCACGAAGGGCAGGCCGGTCTGTTCCTGCAGTTTGTCGAGATCCTCCACGATGGTCTCCTTGGGTTCGCCGACGTCTATGACGACCTGCGCGCCGCTCGCGAGCAGCGTTTCGAGGTTCAGTTCGCCCTTGCCGCCGTATAGCTGGCCCAGCTCGGGCAGATTGTAATATTCTGTCTTGAGGTATTGCTCCGCCGTTTTGTCCCACTTGGAGGCGATGCCCGCCAGCTTGTCGGGCGCAAGCGCGAATACCACGATCTGCGCGAGCGGGCCGGATATGGCGACTTTGGTGATATCCTTCGGGACTTCCACGGTACGGCCCGCGGAATCCGTGAACGACACAAGGGGTTCCCCGGTGGGTTCCGGCGCGGGGGCAGGGGCTTCTGTGACGGCGGCGGGCGCGGGGGTGGGCGCGGTCTGCGCGGGCTGCGCCGCGCAGCCATACAGCGCCACGATGAGCAGCAGCGCGAGAATGCCTGCAAGTTTACGTTTCATGTGTTAGTTCCTCCTTTAGGTGAACTTATTGATAAGCCGGAAGCTCCCCGGCGTTCAATACCAGCATGCCCAGACGGTTCTCCATCGGGTAATAATAGGGAAATTCGCCGTTCTCCCGCATGATCAGGCGGGCTTTCAGCTCTTGTTGCGCCAGTTCCGGCGCGCCCTTCCCGTAAGCGCGGAAGAATGCCGCCGCGTCCTCCAGCGAGCGAAGCGGCTGATCCATACAAAGCGTGAAGCGCTCCGTGCGGAAGGGTATGTTATACGCCGCAAGCTCTGTTTCCGCCTGCGCCACAGTGTGGCGGATATCGGCTGCCTGTGGGGATACCCTGTGCCCTGCCCAATCCCGTTTGACGAATATGACCGGCCCTCCGCACTGCGCTTTTGCGAGGCGCAGCGCCTCCTTTACGGAGGAAAAGAAGCAAAATATCATAGCGTCGTAGGGCTTTTCCGGCGGGCAGGCGGCGATATCTCCGCAAATGGCGCGGATATTCGCCAAACCCTTACGGCCGATGTTTTCCTCAAGTACGCATAGCGCGTGCGGCGCGATATCCACTGCGGTGACGCGCCGCGCGTAAGGGGCGAGCGCAAGACTCAGATATCCCAGCCCGCAGCCAGCGTCACAGACATGCGCGTTTTTAGGCAGGTGCGCGGCAATCCTCGCGGCGAGCGCGGCGTGGTATCCGTTCTGTTCGGAGGCGTCGCGCATGAAGCGCACCATATCGGCCGTCCATTCATACATGGGCATGCGCGCCTCCGTTAAAGTCTATATCGCCGTCGGGGACTATGAACCGTTCCCCGCCGTCAAACTCTACAAACCGCACGTTCACGCCGTACAGCCGTTTGAGCAGCGGCGCGTCCACCACGTCCTTGGGCGGACCGAACGCCGCAACGCTCCCGCCGCAGAGGGCCAGCGCCTCGTCGGCAAACTGCAGGGCGTGCTGCGGGTTGTGCGAGGACAGCAGAATGGCGTAGCCTTCACGCGCAAGGCGCGATACGCGCTGCATGATGCGCAGCTGGTTGCCGAAATCCAGGTTGGAGGTCGGTTCGTCCATCACCAGTATTTTTGTTTGCTGCGCGATGGCGCGTGCAATCAGCACAAGCTGCTGTTCGCCGCCGCTTAATTGCGCATAGCTTTTTTGCGCGAGATGGGAAACGCCTATCTGCGCGAGCGCGTCCATCGCCTGTTCTTTTTCCCGCCTGCCCGGCACCGAGAACGGCGAAAACCGGTGCGCCGTGCCCATGAGCGCCATATCCAGTACGGAATAGGGGAACGCGGATTGATGCGTCTGCGGAATGTACGCGATGCGCCTTGCAAGCTGCAATGCGCTGAGCGTCTGTGCGCTTGTGCCGTCTATGCGAATCTCGCCCTCATAATGGCGCAGCAGCCCGAGTATGCACCGGAACAGCGTGCTTTTCCCCACGCCGTTGGGGCCGAGTACGGCCAAGAGCCTGCCCGGCTGCGCCGTGAAGCTTACGCCGCGAAGCACCGGCTGCCTTTTATAGGAAAAGCTGAGATTTTGTATCTCTATGCTCATTGCGCACCCTTCTTTCTGAGCAGCAGGTACAGGAAGAACGGCGCGCCCACAAATGCGGTGAGTATGCCGATGGGGATTTCGGTTGCGAGCAGATTGCGTGACACGTTGTCCACCACCAGCAAAAACGCCGCGCCCAGCAGCATGGAGGCGGGCATGACGTATTTGTAGTCGCTCCCCGCGATCCTGCGGCACAAATGCGGGATTACAAGCCCCACCCAGCCGATCACGCCGCTGACGGATACGCTGGCCGCCGTCACGAGTGTGGCGCAGACGATAACGGCCAGCCGCAGCGCGTTTGCGTTTACGCCCAGCGTGCGCGCCTCCTCGTCGCCCATGGTCAGTATGTTGATGCGCCAGCGCAGAAGGAAGAGCGGAACGAGGCCCAACAGCATGGGCGTTACCGCAAAGCGGACCTCCTTCATTGTCACGCCCGCCAGGCTGCCCATGAGCCAATAGGTGATCTCGGGGAGCTGGTTGGTTGGGTCCGCGACCAGTTTGATGTAGGAGGTGCCCGCCTGAAACAGGGAGCCCACCATGATGCCCGCGAGTATCAGGTTCACGACGGGGTGCCCCGGCGCGCGGCGGCCTATCAGGAAGACCGCGCCGATTGTGACAAGGCTCATGAAAAACGCGCTGACAGTAATAAGGAAGCTTGCCGCGCCGAAGTAAATGGCAAGCGCCGCGCCGAACCCCGCCCCTGTGGACGCGCCCAGTATATCCGGGGCGGCCATGGGGTTTTGCAGCACGCCCTGATACGCCGCGCCCGCGGCGGAAAGACTCGCCCCCACCAGACAGCACAGCAATATGCGCGGCAGGCGGATATTCAGCGCCACCGCTTCCATCTCGACGGTCCAGGTCACAGGCAGCGGAAAAACCCGGCTGACGAATATGCGAAAAAGCTCTTTAAGAGGTACGCCATATCTGCCGATGCAGAAGGAGAGCAGGACTAGGACGGCGAGTACAATAAAGAGCGCGGGCAGTACGCGCCGCGTGCCTGTGCGCGCTCCTTTGCGCGCCCGTATACCCTCAGTAACCCCAATTTGCATGAATACTGTCCCTTGCCGAAGCTATCGTTATTCTAATAAAAGAATAACACTGGGCCTATCATAACGGATTCATGCGAACAGTTCAATGCAGTTCGTTCGGCGATACCGATTTTTTATTCGGTTATGCAGATTTGAAAAGGATACGGGATATGGAAAGGGACTGCCCGGTATTCCGGAGACAGTCCCATTTTAAGCTGACGGTATTTTTAGAAGACTCCTTTGCCCCTGCGTCAATACCGCAGTTTTTGCCGCGTGAACAGGAAACTGCTGCGGTGGCAGGAAAGGGAGAGTATTTCCGAGTGCGGGTGGTTCACGGCCGAGAACGCGCGGTATGTACCCATCGCCGCCGTTCCGCCCACGAACACCATGGAATAATTGATGAACATTTCGTCCATGGCGTGGTTCTCAATAAGGTGCCACATATAGGACGGCGCTTCCACGCACAGCTTTTTCACGCCGAGCTGCCGCAATATGAACAGCAGCGCACGCGAATCCGGCAGGCTTTTCACGCCGGTCAGGAATATGGGGGTGGCGTCCGGGTTGGCTGCGATGGCGGCGCGGATGGCCGGGATGTCGACATCCTCCGCGCAGGCGAACGGCCCCAGCAGCAGGTGCGGCGTTTGCATATGCTCGCTCAGGTATCGTCCGCCGTCCGGGCTGGTGCCGATCATGGCGCGGATTTCGGGCGTGTGGAACAGGATATGGT
>JAEWWD010000143.1 GCA_023396535.1 Bacillota bacterium | reverse complement strand
TACCCCGGCATGAAGGTGCTGCAGTTCGCGTTCGACAGCCTAGGCCCCGGCCCCTACCAGCCGCATACCTATACCCCGCACTGCGTCTGTTATACGGGTACGCACGACAACAACACCTCCGTGGGCTGGTTCCACGAGGGGAACCCGGAGGCGGTGGGATACGCGATGGAGTATTTCGGTCTGAATACGCAGGAAGGGCTGCACTGGGGCATGCTGCGCGGCGGCATGGCGTCGGCGGCGGAGCTGTTTATCGCGCAGATGCAGGATTATCTGGGTTTGGGCGCTCACGCGCGCATGAACACGCCGAGCAGGGCGTTTTGCAACTGGATATGGCGGCTCGCGCCGGGCGAGGCGAGCGAGGAGCTGGCCAAGTGGATCGCGCGGATGACCGCGATGTATGAGAGGGGATAAAGGAAAGTACCGACCCGCAGCCATGCGGGTCTTGTTTTTTTCTTGCACCAATGGCAGCAGCCGTGCCGTATTGCTTGCGGGAACAAAACAGTATCGCCGCCTCCGGGCGGCGACGAATTCTTATTTAATTTAATAGCGGGCGGGCTCCGCCCCCCGCTCCCCTTGGGGTACGAACGCCTTTGCATAGCTTCACCGTACTTACCTCTCTGTATCAAGGTGCATAATGAAGCTTGCAAGCATCAGTAAACAGATCAATTACAATGAACAACCTCCTGACTGCAAACCAGAACAGGCGCGCAGCCAGCAGGAAGGGGGCGCAGGGGGAACGTCAGTTCCCCCCTGCATAGAAAAATAATCGTCGCCGCCCAGAGGCGGCGATACTTTTTTGTTCTCACGAGCAGCGGCCACGCCCGGCCGGTTCAGGGCAAAACCCCGCACACAAATCCCTTTCCCTTGCATACTCCCCCCGCAGCCGATATAATCAAACTGGTTCAGAATGCGACGGATTATGCCGATTATACGTGATAGAAGGAGAATGCACATATGAAACTCGGAGTGGTAGGTCTGCCCAACGTGGGCAAAAGCACGCTGTTCAACGCCATCACACAGGCGGGCGCGCAGGCGGCCAACTACCCGTTCTGCACGATAGAGCCCAACGTGGGCGTGGTGGCAGTGCCGGACGAACGCCTTGATCGGCTTTCGCAAATGCACCACCCCGAAAAACTGACCCCCACCACCATAGAATTCGTGGATATCGCCGGGCTGGTGCAGGGCGCGTCGCGCGGCGAGGGCCTGGGCAACAAATTCCTCTCGCACATCCGCGAGGTGGACGCCGTGGTGCACGTTGTCCGCTGCTTTGAGGATGAAAACATCGTGCATGTGGACGGTTCCGTCGACCCTGTGCGCGATATGGAAACCATCAACCTCGAACTCGTGTTCGCGGATATGGAGACAGTGGAAAAGCGGCTGGACCGCGCGCGCAAGCAGGCCAAAAGCGGCGACAAAGCGCTGCAGGCCGAAGTGGAGATGTTCGAGCACGCCTATAAGCACCTGGAAGCGGGCAAGCCCGCGCGCACATTGCCGCCCGAAGAGGCGGAACTGTGCCGTCAAAACTTCCTGCTCACGGCCAAGCCCGTCATATACGTGGCCAACATCCGCGAGGACGAAATCGGCCGCGACGACCTGCCCGGCGTAAAAAAGCTCTACGAAGAGGCCGCCAGGGAAGGCGCGGAGGCGCTGACCGTCTGCGCGCGCGTGGAGGAAGAGCTCGCCTCCCTCGAACCCGCCGAAAAGCAGGCGTTTCTGGAGGAGCTCGGCATCGGCGAAAGCGGGCTCGACAAACTGGTAAAGGCGTGCTATAAGCTCCTGGGGCTGATCAGCTTTTTGACGGCGGGGCCTAAGGAAGTCCGCGCGTGGACGATACCACGCGGCACCAAAGCGCCGCAGGCGGCGGGTAAAATCCATACGGATTTCGAGCGCGGGTTTATCCGCGCGGAGATCGTGGCCTACGATACGCTCATGGAGCAGGGCAGCATGCAAGCCTGCAAGGAAAAGGGCCTCATCCGATCGGAGGGCAAAGAGTACGTCATGCAGGACGGGGATATCACGCTGTTCCGGTTTAACGTTTAAGGATTTGGAAGCGCGGAACTGCGCATGCCGGCGGCGGCGCTGTTTCGGTTTCTTATAGCAAGCTTGTGGGGGCACGGCGCTGCGCCATGCGGAGCAACGCCGTTGTGACCTCATACATGTGGCTTTCAGCGGCACAGTCCGCGCCATGCGGGGCGCGGCGTACTGCTTGTGTGGCGCAATGAATCCACGTATACGGCCAAATTGGGCGAAATACTCCCGAAATACTCTTGAAATATTCCTAAATCTCCCCGGCGCCGCGCGTTATCGCGTCCTTGCAGGGGATCAAGTTGTGAACAATGTAAGAATATCAGGCGGAATCTCCCACAAAACGACACACTTTTGATACAATGTATGCGAAATCTGCGCTAGGTTTATCTTCTGACGCGCACGGCAAAGGGGCGGATGTTCATGCGAAAATTCTTATCTGGACTCCTGGCGGCGGCTTTACTGCTGACGCTTATTCCCATGATGGGGGCCACGACGGCGCTTGCGGCGACGGATTATTCCAACGTTCGCGTGCTGCTGTCCATCGGCAGCGTAAATACGCTGACCATCCCCGTCAGCGGCAGCTACTTTATCGAGGAGAACGGCGCTTCCTTTAAAAACGGAACGCTGACCGTGCAGGTATCCGGCAACAAGCTGAAGGTATCGCACTCTTCCGTGGGCGAACTGTACACGGGCTCCACCGTGCAGATCATGCGCGAAAGCATATCGCCCTCGGCGGGGTATTTCAGGCTTGCGACCTCCGGCGTAACGCGCACGTTCCTCGGGCACCTGACGCTGAAGTATTCGGGCGGCTGCATCCGCGCCGTCAACGTGGTGCCCCTGCCGCACTATCTCTACGGCGTGGTCGCGTACGAAATGAGCGACACGTTCCCGCTCGAAGCGCTCAAGGCGCAGGCGGTAGCCGCCAAGTGCTACGTGCTTTCCGGCATGGCGGGCGGCAGCGATTACGATATCGGCGATACGGCGGCGGACCAGGTGTATAAGGGTTACAATTCGTCCTACCGGAACGTCATCAACGCCGTGGACGCCACCTACGACGTCGGCCTGTATCTGGGCACCAAAATACTGCGCAGCTATTTCGCGGCCTCCAACGGCGGCCAGACCATACTCCCCTCCGACGCATGGAGCGGCAGCGACCGCTACGTGTGGGATAAGGCGTACGACCGCGTGAGCGATCCCTACGACGTCGCCAACCCCTTCAGCGTGCAGGAGAGCATCACCATCCCCAAGAACGGCGAAAACACCAAAATCGGCGCGGCGCTTTCCAACTACCTGCGCGGCAGGGCGGCCAAAACGCTGCGCGACGCCGGGTATATCGGCGCGCAGGATACGGTCGTATTCGT
>JAEWWD010000129.1 GCA_023396535.1 Bacillota bacterium | reverse complement strand
CATGCACCTGAATGGTACATTCGGGTATTTCACAAGGAATGATGTGCGGCAAGCCGCACAACCAATCGCCCGTAAAATGATGGATTGAAAGCCTCTGTTTGCATGAATTTTAATCTCATTTCTGCTAACAAGGGTTTATTGGCGGCTGTACTGTTTATATTCGAGAGCTTATGAGGCTTTATTCGCGAGCGGCGGCGTGTACGGCGCGAGCGGAAGGCCTTGCGTTGCAAGGCTTTCCTTGCAGGAACCGCCGGCCGCACCTGTGGTGCAGGCGGTTCCTGAGAAACTCAAGAAAGCGCCTGCGGCGCTTTCTTGAAAATAAACCGCCGGTACGTATCGTACCGGCGGTTGCTTATCGGCGTGCTGCTTGCGAATGGTCTTCCATGTGGGGGAGGGGGAAGGAAATCCGGGAACCATCGTTCCCCGGGCATCCGCATCGGCCCGGCGTGAGTCGATCCTCACCGCAAACAGGCTTGCCGCCACGCGAAACAGTGATGTGCGGGAATTCGTAAGCAGATTATGCCCCGGCTCCGGGCGACGGGGCCGGGAATGTCGCCTGCTCCTGCGTATCCGCGGCTTTCGCGGCGTCCAGGGCGGTCATGGCCTCCTCCGCGGATATGAAGGCGACGTCCGATGCCTTGATGTAGCGCTGCAGATTACCGTTATACACCACGTGCAGGCGATCGTCTATGGCGCGCAGCACTTTGACCACGTCCCCCTGCTTGAGCTTCACGTCGGATACGTCGTCGGGGGAGAGCGATTTATAAAGCTGCGCTTCCGCCGAAGTCACCTTGGCCCAACGCATGTTGTCCGGCCGCGGCGGGTCGCCCAGGGTGATGAGCGTTTCCGTCACATAGGCCGTCACGCCGCCCAGGTTGAGCTTATACCAGCCGTCCTGCAGGCTCATGACGTCCAGCACGGCGTTCTGCCCCATGATGTCGACGATTTCTGCGGTGGTGGAGGGTTCCGCCCTCAGATTTACGCCTTCGCCGTTGCAGAACCCTTTCGCGGGGAACGTGACAGGCGTCGGCACGGGCGCGGGCGTCGCGGTAGGCAGGGGCGTCGGCGTGTAGACAGGCGCGGCGGCGGCCACGTCGCCGGTCGGCGTCGGGTCGGCGGCGGCGGGAGCCGTAGCCTCGGGCTGCTCCATGGAGGCGGGCGCGCAGCCGGACTGCAGCGCCAGCAGGGATACGGCGAGTAACAATACAAGCGTTCTGAGTAATCCGGAATTCTTTTTCATTTGCGCACACTCCTTATCGGTTCAGGGCCGGATTGGTTCTTATTCCAATCATACCCTGTGGATCATATTACATACCGTTTGTATCATTTTTGTATCAGGATTGCCGTGCATCGGCTTGTTTCCTCTGCCGCGTTTGCTGTATAGTGTTACCAGTCCCGCCGCATTACGGCGCAGGGGAAAGTATGGGCGCGCCGTTAAAGGGTGCGCGAAAGGGGAAACCTATGACGGATTATAGCGTATTTGATATTATCGGTCCACGTATGACGGGGCCTTCCAGCTCGCATACGGCGGGGGCCTGCAGGCTCGCGAACGTGGCGCGCCGCATTGCCGGGGGGGATGTCGCCGCTCTCAGCTTCACGCTGTACGGCTCGTTCGCCAAAACCGGCCCGGGGCACGGCACGGATAAGGCGCTTATCGCGGGCGCGCTGGGTATGCAGCCGGATGATCCGCGCATCGTGAACGCGTACGAGATCGCGGAGGAAATGGGCCTGCACGTAACGATGGAGTACAACGACGAGCCGGCGGAGCACCCCAATACGGCGCTGATACGCATTACGGACCATCAGGGCAAAACCACGGAGGTGCTCGGCTGCTCCATAGGCGGCGGCAATATCCGCATCGTGGAGATCAACGGGCTGGATCTGGAGCTCAGCGGCGATTACCCGACGCTGGTCATGCAGTATCACGACGTGCCGGGCGTGGTGGCAATCGTCACGCACGTGCTGGCGCAGCATCATATCAATATCGCGTTCATGCGCGTGTTCCGGCACGGCAAAGGCGCGGACGCATATATGACCATCGAAACGGATCAGCCCGTCAGCGAGGAAACACGAAATCTGATCGTGGGCCTGTCCGACGGCATTACCGCCGTTTACGCGGTGTAAGCTAAGCAGGAGCCCATCGGGGCATCAGGCGCCATCGACGGCATTACCGCCGTTTACGCGGCGTAAGTGAAAATGAGGGCCACGGGGCCATGAAACGGCTATCGACGCGCCGCCGCCGTTTACGCGGTGCAAGTAAAAAGGAGGGGAAACGGAATGTTGGATTTTCGAAGCGGGGAAGAGCTGCTCTCGGCCTGCAGGCAGTGCGGCATTTCCATCGCCGAAGCCATGCAGCTTCGTGAAGAACTGGTCAGCGAGGTTCCCCGCGCCGATATGCGCGCGGAAATGAGAAAGAATCTGGGCGTCATGCGGGAGGCGGTCACCCGCGGGCTGGTGGGGGACGTGCATTCCCTCAGCGGCCTGTCCGGCGGGGACGCCGCGCTTATGAAGGAATATGCGGGGGGATCTCCCTTGCTGGGCGCGGACGCCTGCCACGCGGCTGCGGCGGCTATGGCGGTGGTGGAAGTCAACGCTTCCATGGGCCGCATCGTGGCGGCGCCTACGGCGGGCGCTTCCGGCGTATTGCCCGGCGTGCTCGTCAGCCTTTCCGAGCGGCGCGGCTGGGCGGAGGAAGCGCTCGTAGACGCGCTTTTCACCGCAGGGGCGGTGGGCATGCTCATCGCGTCGCACGCGACCATAGCGGGCGCGGACGGAGGCTGCCAGGCCGAAACAGGAAGCGCGGCGGCTATGGCGGCCGCGGCGCTGGTGGAGCTCATGGGGGGTACGCCGGAGGCCGCCCTGACGGCCGCGGCCATAGCGCTGAAAAATGTGTTGGGGTTGGTGTGCGATCCCGTGGCGGGGCTGGTGGAGTGCCCTTGCATCAAGCGCAACGCCATAGGCGCCGTCAACGCGCTGCTTTCCGCGGATATGGCGCTTTCTGGCGTGCGATCCCATATCCCCTTCGACGAGGTGGTGGGCGCCATGCGTTCGGTTGGGGCGGTTATGCGTCCGGAGCTGAGGGAAACGGCGCTGGGCGGGCTTGCCGCCACGCCGACCGGCCGCGCCATCGCGCAGCGCATGCGCGAAAAGCAGGCGGAGGCAAAACAAACCATGTCTTAAAGCCGTATCTTGAATAAGATGAATGGACTTAGCCGAAGGTTGCAGCCTTCGGCTAAATTTTTAAGATATTTTTTAGGCTTGCGCACCCAGCGCCGCAAATAAGCATGCCGAAGGCTGCGCCCTCGGCATACAGTATTTGTACCGCCTCCCGATGGGGGTACGGTGGCGGGCACAAAGCTCATTCCGCACATAGTCGTCGGTACACAGAATATCAGGCATACCGGCGGCGCGAATTTTTTCAAACCCTTATTCCATGCGCACGACCAGTACGCTCATGTCGTCCGAGTGCCCGCGCTCTTTCGCCGCAGCGAGCAGCGAACGGGCCGCTTCCTCACATGTGTTCGCGCCGCCCACGCAGGAGAGTATCTCCTGCGCCGTATCCTCGCCCAGCGCGTCGAGAGCGCCGTCGGTGAGCAGTACGACGGAGTCGTTGCGGCGCAGCGTGGCTGCGTGTATGGCGGGAGCGGCTTCGTCCAATATGCCGGCGGGCAGCGCCTCCGCGTATACGGTATGCACCTGGCCCTCGCGCAGCACAAAGCTGGGCGGCGCGCCGAATTTGATGAATTCTGCGGCGCCGTTGGCGAGGTTCACGTGCAGCGCGTCCACGGTGGCGTACATATCCTGCCCGCCGTGCTGCATGAGCAGGCGATTGACGCATTCGAGCGCCGTGTCGCGGTCAAACCCCGTTTCATACAGCCGGCAAAGCATGTCCAGCGTGGCGGTGCTTTGCGAGCGCGCGGCCGCGCCGCTGCCCATGCCGTCGGACAGCGCGAACAAAGCGCGTCCGTCGGCCAGGCTGGTATACGCCGTGCTGTCTCCGCTCGCGATGCTGCCCCGCATGGGCAGCGTCGCCGCGCCCAGGGTCGCTTTCATGCGCCGCGCCTGTTCGAATTCCAGTATTTTGCCGTGCCCGCCATCCCGGCGCGTCAGCATGCGCATGGGGCATTCGACGGCGCGGGAAACGGCGTCCTCCAGCGCGGCGGCGTTGTGGACTGGATCCGCCATTTTGAGCTGCGCCTGCATGCAGCCTTTGCGCTTGTGCACCAGCGCGCCTCGCACGCGGTAGCCCTCCCGCTCCAGCCGCCTGCACAGCATCTGCGCCGCTCCTTCGATGGGCCATTCCCTGTCGCGGACGCTTTCGGAAAGCGACAGTATCGTGCGGGATACGCCCGCGAGCTGTCTGTGCGCAAACGCCTGCTGCGACGCGGCGCGATACGCGTCCGTGCAGCGGCGGCGGTACGCGTCGAGCGCCTGCGCGGCGGCGGCCGCTACGGACGCGGTGCGCATACAGTCGCCGGGGATGGGTTTTTGCGGGCGTGGCCTCATGCCGTTGCTGTGCGCGGGCAGCATGGCGGCCACTGCGTCGGTCATGGCTTCCGGGTCCCGCCAGCAGGCGCCGCGGTGCGTGCAGTCCGCGCAAACGTTCTGCGCGGCGGCCGCCATATCCGCGCGTTCGTGCGCGGCGTCGTACGCCCATTCCGCCTGTTCGGGGAACAGGGACGCCACCTGCTCCACCGTGCGCGCGGTATCTGTCATATCCGCGGCGGCGCGGGCCTGTATCCAACTGAGCGACGCGCGCGCCGTGCGTTCCTCCCGCGCGCCCGCGTCCACCGTGGAGCGCAGCCACAGGAGCCCCCTGCGCGGTATCAGCGCGAGCGCGGCGGCCGCCGGGATGGCGTTTGCCATACTCACCTGCAGGCCTCCTACGCCGATGTAGCCCTCCGTAACGGCGCAGGCCGTGCAAAAGCCGAACATCACGCCCCACAGCCCCAAACGCCTGCAGACCACGCCGGCCAGCGTGCATACGGCCAGGTTGGCGAGCAGCAGCGGCTGCGCCCTGCCCCCCAGTACCAGCATGCCGCCCAGCACCACCGCGCCGGCCACGGCGGGCAGGCCCTTCGCGTACGCGACGAACATGGATGCCCATGCCACCAGCACCACGCCGAGGGAAAAGGAGTTCATCGAAACGTCGGATATCGCGAGCGCCGCCGCCCCAAGAAGCAGGCAAAGCGCGATCTGCTCCTCCTCGTGCAGCTTGCTGCGCGCGTGCAGGGATTTGAGGGCCCTCAGACCGTTCTGGAACGCCGTCGCGAACAGCAGTATCAGCGCCAGCCCCGCGAGGCCGTGCAGCGCATCGGTGAAGGAGCCGAGGTAGAACAGCGGCAGTACCGCAAGCTGCGTAAAACCGAGTATGAAGAGCTTGTCTGCGCGTTTGACGCGTTTTGCTAAGAGCTTGTACACAAGCACCGCCGCCATGTACAGCCCGGAGCCCGTAAGGGCGGCGTACCCCGCCTCCCCCGCGATAATCGAGCCGATTACCGCGCCGGCAAACGGATAGTAGATGTTCTGGTCCGCGATGTCCATGGCCGCGAGGAACGCCACGCCGAAGGGCAGCAGCGTATACAGCAGTTCCACACGGCCAAGCAGAAGCGCCAGTGCAAAAGAACCAATTTGGATGAGAAAGGACTTTTTGCGTACGTACGGCAATATGATTTCTAATAAATGTGGAAACGACGACAGGCGCGGGCTTTCCATGGGGACACCTCCAGCCTTGAGCAGTGTTCTATGAGCATACCCCGGCCCGGCTGTGAAGAATGTCGCACAAATGCAAAAAGCCGCCGCCAATCATGCGACGAAATGCAACGGCAATTACGCTTTATTCGGGACGATACGGCACGGCGCGGCATGTCCCGTCACAATGAGCCCCGCGCGATTTGCGGAATGCTGTGACCTGCGTCGTAAATAATTTTTCAGGCCCGTTCACAGGGAGAGATTGCTGGAGCCATGATGCAGGAGGATTTTAATCCGTCATTTTTCAGGCGATTAATCGTGCGGCTTATTGCCGCACATCATTCCTTGTAGAATACCCGAATGTACCATTCGGGTGCATGCGCGGTGAAAAATGACACCTTGCACGCTTTTGCTGTGACAGCCTCTTTCAGAATGAAAGGGCCGAACAGCAAAAATGCGTGGAAAGACCCATCGGCAAAATCCGAAGGACTTTGCCGATGGCCTGCCCACTGATAAAGTCCGAAGGACTTTATCAGTGGCAGTAACTTCTCATTGCGCCGCGCGCGCATCCATTGTACAATACCTGTATGCCGCGCTAGGCGGGGAGTTAGCGGTGCCCTGTATCTGCAATCCGCTATAGCAGGGTCGAATCCCGTCCCCCGGTCAGCGCATGTGGGGTACTGGCGCCGGTAAGGGGTGTTGAGAGCCGGGCCCCGTGCAATCGGCGTCTGTGAACCATGTCAGATCCTGACGGAAGCAGCATTAAGCGGAATAGCCGGTGTGCCGCGGGTATGCCTGGATGTAGCTACCTGCCGGGGTGCCGCCCGGATGCGCCTGATCAAAGGATGGGTGCGCGGCAAATTGCATAGTCTGCGCATAGCGCATGAAAACCGGCGGCGAAGTCCATGGACTTCGCCGCCGGTTTTGTTTTCTTGGGAACCTTCACTTAAAAATGTCTGGCTGGAAAAACTTTTACAAAGTGCCGTATGGCACGTTGTAGACCGCTGTTAGCGGATAATGATGGGCGTGGGCGAAGGCGTGGGCGTAATCAGTGTAAACGTTCTTCTCGGTATGATGATCGTGATACGGGGCGTAGGCGCGGGCGTGGGCGTTACGCGCGGGACCAATGTGATCGTCGGCGGCCGAGTGGGCTCGGGCGTAGCAGACTCAGGCGTGGCCGTGGGTTTGGGCGTGCTTGTGCCGGGCGTACGGGTCTTCGCGGGCTTGCCGGGGGTGACTGGCAGCACGTACTCCTCATAGAGGGTATCCTGCTCCTCGTTCGCGTCGTTGATGGCCATTTCGTCTCCCGCGCACGCGTCGGTCCCCTTTATGAACAGCGCCGAAACGCTGGCGTACGCGCCGGTATAGGTGTAATCGCTGACGGTTTCGCCCGCGGGTGTGAGGCTTTGGTTGGTCACAAGTCCACTGCCCATGAAGTGCTCTATGCCGTCCATGGACATGCCGGGCAGCATTTGCGGCGCGTAGCGCCCGCGGACTTCGGCGTCGCCCAGCGGCAGGGCCGTCACGTGTTTGGCGGTAAGCTTTCCGTCCGCGAACGAGAACGTAAACTCCACCTGGCCTGTGGCAAAAGCGGCGTCGGCGTACGCGTAAGTCAGCGTTCCGTTGTTTTGTGAGGTGGGCGCGCCCATTTTATCCTGCACGTCCTGCTCACTTTGGCCAAGCTTCAGCCCGGCGAACGTCTTGAACGCCGTGTATTTGGAGAGTGCGCTGTTATCGTTATCCGGCTTCAGCTCAAGCCAGCGCGGCGCGCGCGGCGCAACGCCGTCGACTGCCGCGGCCGTCAATACTTCGTCGGTGGGCTGGTATTCGAGGCGGAGAAGATCGTTGTTCTGTACGACGGCTACCAACTGCCCCGCGTCGTCCGGCCACAGGCAGACCTCGTAGCGGTCTTCATCGGACGGGGCGTTGGGCGCTACGAACGACATCCAGAGGTACGGATTCACGCCCATCGCCGTCAGCAGCTCCTGATAGCTTATGGCGTTCCAATCGGGGAATTGCTGCAGCTTTGCCCGCGCGTCGTCCAGCAGCCTGGGGAATGCGGCAGGGGTGGACACCTGCTTTTTGAGTATGCGGCCGTCCAGCGTGCTTACGATGCACTCAAAGCCTATGTCGTCCTTCATAAAGCGGTATACGGCGGCGGCCTCGGTATCGTTCGCGCCGGCGATCGCGCGGTAGGCGTAGCTGTTTGCGCCATAGATGGCTTTGGGCTGACCGAACAGCGCGATGGCGTCTTCATACTGCGCGCACAGCGCGAGCTGCATATATTGCTGCACGGCGGCGTTGCCCGGGGTGGTAAACGCCAGGGTATATTCCGGCTCGGCGGTAGGCGTGGGGGCCGGCGAATCGGCGGGCGCGGGTGTGGACGTGGCGGCGGGGGCCGCGGTAGCTTCGGACGCTTCCTTCACGATTTTTATGCAGCCCGGCAATGTCAACGCGAGAACGAGCACAAGCGCAATCGCTGCATACATACGAAAACGGGGCTTCTGTACCATTGGATTGCCTCCTTCCAGATTTAACCTTATGACGGCTGAACGTGTAAAATTTTTATTCTTAAAGAATACCTGTAGTATACCTGTCGGAAACAGAGGAAAACAGTCTGCATTCATGCCCTGTTTAGGCTATAAATTGCACTTTTCCGGGGCAAAAAAAGCCGCCGGCAACCTGTGCCGGCGGACTGGAAATGCCAAGAATACTTCGCGCGTTATGTGCGCGCGAGCTTGCGGTACTGGGAGGGGGAATAGCCCGTTTTCTGCCGGAACAGGCGGGCGTAGTAACCGTGGTAGGCGACGCCGCAGGCGGTGAACGCCTGCTCCACGGTGAGGTTCGCGTCCAGCAGCGCCTCTTTGAGGCGGTCGATCTTGCATTTGGTGTAATATTCGTGCGGCGTGACGCCGGTATGGTTTTTGAACAGCCTGCAGAAGTACGACGGGCTGAGGTTTACGGATTGGGCGATGGCTTCTATGGAGAAGCCGTCCTTCCAATGCGCCTTAATTTGTTCGATGGCCTCCGCTATTTCCTCGCGCTCGTGGTATTTGTGCTGGCCGATATATACGTTGACTACAAACAGCATGCGCCCGTCATCATCGGTAACGGGGAAGGACGTGATATCCTCAAAGCGCATATCCTTGGTGCCGGCGGGCAGCTTGAGGTTTCGCTTGAGCAAATGCAGCGGCACGCGGATATCCTGCTCGAACAGCGTTTCGCCTGAAAACAGGCGGCGTACCCTATCTGCCACGCCGTACTGCACGGTGGTTGGGTCCGTAAGGACATTGTACCGGCCTATTATGTCGGAGGGATTTTCAATATCGAACCTATTCAGGAACGCCTTGTTGACCATCGCCAGCGTCCCGTCGGGCAGAAATACCTGTATAGGATAGGGAAAGCAGGCAATAAAGCGCTCTAAAGCAGCGATATCCTGCGGAAATTGGGGTATATATGCTTCCTCAGCGCTGCCCATTGACTGCCTCCTGATAGAAAAATATGACTGTTACTTAATCAACATATCACAGTTGCGGCCGCTTGGAAAGGGGGGGCGGGAGAACCGGCCGGTAAGCTTG
>JAEWWD010000145.1 GCA_023396535.1 Bacillota bacterium | reverse complement strand
AACGTCACGTGGGTTCGAATCCCACCCGCTCCGCCAATATTATGTCGAAAGAAGTCGATTGCTATAAGGCAGTTGGCTTCTTTGCATTTATATGGTAAAATATGCGCACTGTTAATTAGGAAGGATGTAGTGTGAAAATATTATGATGTTTGCCGCCAAAGACGTTTCCGTAAAGAAAGGAGTATGCTTTATGAAAAAGCCGATGGCAGTGTTTGTTGTTTTGTTTCTGATAACCGTCGTATTTGTTGTTTTGTTTCTGCCAGTGCCCGGTTGGCCCGCACAAAGGCGGGCAATAGCACAAATAAACCGAAATTGTGATGCTCCATTCGCATTAACGATGCCGGAAACAAAGCTGCAAAACACAGATACGTTCGAAAAGCGCCCAGGATTCGGATGCTATATTCTGGAGAATAACGACATCTCTTTCATATTGTCCGGCTACCCTGACATCCTTTTTAGCAAATACCATATTACCGAATATAAGATCAAATCATCAAAATACACTCTAGTGGGGCTCCACGTTGGTTGTTCGCTTGATACGGCCCGTGAGGTAATGAAACAATATGGCTATACGTTAAACGACCATATCTACAAAAAAAACGGTGTCATAATATCCATCTCCTCAAGAGATAATGTCGTTACCTCTTTTAACGTGCCTGTCAAGAAATCCAGCATACTAAATGTTACTTTCTAGTACATCGCGGGGTCATCATGCAGCAGACGTCGCTCCGCTGCCGCTCAGTCGATGAAATAGCGCTTTCTTTCCTGCTTTGTCAGCTCCCGGAGGAGGTTTTTCCGGGCGCTTTCAGCCACCGTTTTATCGTCCCGCAGCTCGTAATATCTGGCGCTGTATTTGTTTTCATGCCGCTCGGCGCTTATGACCAGCGCGGTGCCGCGCTTTACGAACTGCATGGAACCGAAGGTGCCAAAAGAAGGTATCTCGATCCTTGCGACGATGCCGCCCGTCTCAATGTCCCAGACCTCAATAGTGCTCATCGCGTATTTCCTGCACGCGATCAGCTTT
This sequence comes from Bacillota bacterium, assembly GCA_023396535.1. Classification (GTDB taxonomy): domain Bacteria; phylum Bacillota; class Clostridia; order Christensenellales; family CAG-138; genus JAEWWD01. The sequence continues at coordinate 5,741 of JAEWWD010000145.1, read as the reverse complement.
TCGTTAGGGCTTAAGATAATCTCGTCGCAATCATACAGCAGATCGGTTTCGGTGGGATCGAGCAGCACCCGGACCGTCCCGCCGGTGTACAGGTCCATCTGTTTTAACAGGCTGCCGTCTTGAATCACAAGGGACTTGCCGTCGCGCATGAACGACAGGCCGCCAAATTCGTTCTTGGAATCCACCTGATAGAGAAGACCGCCGGTTTTAACGTCGTAGGCTTTTATCCTTGCGCCCGCACCGCCCGCAATATTTTCGAGGTAGCACAGCACCACATCCGCCCCGGGAGAAAGATAGAGGCCTCTGAACCACATATCCCCCCGGTCGATGTCTATCCGAACGAGGGAATCAAAGTTCTCCGTGTCGAAAATTTCAATGGTCTCGTCTTTTTTCAGCAGGAACACGCTTTTTAAAGGGTCGAAGACCATAAGCGGAGAGTTGCCGAGGCTCGTCATTTTACGCAATTCACCGGTTCCTGAATCGAAGGTCGCAAGATATGTGAGCGTCCCCCTTTGTACGTAACAGTATACCGTTTTGCCGTCTTTTGAATAGCCGATGGTTTTCAGGCTCGTGGGCATATCGATTGTCACTCCGTTGCTTGTCAGCGCCACCATCGGCGACTCGCCGCCTGTAAGCTTCCTGCCCGAGGTCATATCCCAGATCGAAAACGTGGAATAATCGCTGACAAACGCCCTGCGTTTATCGGGGGAGAGGGCTATGCCGGGAGAGGCGAATGCATACTCGGCTTTGCCGAACTCCAACATTTCCCGCATCGTATCCCTGTCGTACGCCACAAAACCGCCTCCGTCGGAAAAACCGAAAAGTATATCGCCCACCTGGTTGAGCGCGGCGGATTTGCAGTTTAACTCCGTCACAAGGGGGCTTTGCGCTTTTTTGAGGACTTTTATATCGCCGTCGCAGTTGATCACGATGGTGCCGTTGTCGCTCGATATCGAGATCACATCGATTCTGTTTTCGCCGATGTCCTGATCGAGGAACGAAAAATCGGCCGCGTTCCAGATGATCGCCCTATTGTCGGTCCCGGAGGTGACCATGACGGAGCCGTCCGGGCTGAATACAATGCCCGTGACCGCGCCGCTGTGGCCCGTGAGCACCTTGACGGGCTTAAAGGCGCCGGTATCGTATATTTTCACGGTATTGTCCGCCATTCCCAGAACGAAGCTCCCCGAATCCGGGGAGAAGGCTGCCGCGGTCTTATCCGTCGAGGTTACGCTGAGCACTTTGTCCTTCGTCTTAAGGTCGTAGACGACGGTCTCATAGTCTGTTTGATACACGCCGGTGTCTTCATCCTGAACGGCCTCTAATTGCTGTTGGGCGGCCAAATACTTCCCATCGGGCGACAGCGCCAGGTTATAAAGGTTGGAGGATACGTCCGGATTCAGCGCTGCGGAGAAAACCTCAGAAAGGTCTTCGGTCCGTACGACTTTGATCGTCCGCCCTGTACGGCAGGCGGCAAGGGAGCCGTCGTAAGTGAGCAGTATCTGCAGGATATCTTGCATGCCTATTATTTTTGAAGCGCGGACTTCAAAGGTTTCGGGATCCAGGATGGCAAGAAGAGTGTTCTTCCGGTACCCGTATTCATCATTTTCTCCCGCTCTATCACAGACAAGAACCCTTCCGTCGCCGGAAAGGGTTGTAACCCAGCTCGTGCCCAAGTCCCGGACAGTCCCGATTTTGCCGTCTTTAAAATCGGCAACTTTTCCGGTGCCTGAAAGCACCTTCTCACCGTCCGGATAAAAGGCGAACTTCGCCATGCTGGTGTTTATATAAAATATATCCGCGCCGCCGGGCCCGATCTTTTCCCCGTTCACAGCGCTATAAAAGCTTACGATGCCCGATGGGTCTCTGATGCCGATGTACTGTCCGTCGGGCGATATCGCGGAGTCCGTACCGAGCACGCCCCGGTCGTTCGTATTGTAGATGATGAACGCGCTCTTATAGGCGCTATAGTTGTCTTTGAGCTCGATACTGCGCAGCATGGCGACCGCGTCGTTGTAGACGGGCCTTTCAGGTGCGTCAAAGTTTTCGGGCAGCGCCGCGAGGGCAAGCTGCACGGCGCCAAGCTCGTTGCCCTTTTCATATTCTTCTTTGGCAAGTGAGGTGAGAAATTTCGACTGGCTGAGCTGTGTCTGCCCGATCTGGATTTCGAGGACTTCATTGGCCCTGGTGATCTCATCGTTCTGTCTCGAGATGGCGTCGTTCTGCCTTGCGATGGTCAGCGCCTGATTTGCGGCGTAAACGCCGAAAGCGGCCAGCAGCACCGCGGCGGCCACACTGACGCCCAACGCGCGTTTGATCGCCCGTTCCCTCGAACGGCGCCTTAAGTCGTCGAACCCCACTCCGAGCATGGGCGCAAGCAGCCGCAGCATCTCGGTGCCCAGCTTCCTTTTCATACGCCCGGCGCTTTTCGATCGGACATCCGCCGCCAGGGGTTCGAGTTCCGTCACCGCACCACCATCGTCGGCCGCGAATCGGAGCTGCGGCGGGAACGACTGTTCCGGCTCGCCGCTTATCAGCAGCGTGAGAATTCTGTCGCGCCGCCCCAGCGCGATGAAGGCGTCGATTTCCTTCATGCACCACTTCGAACGGGGCAGTTCCGGGGAGCATACCACGATGAGCCAGCGCGAGCTCTCCAGCGCCGCGGTGATATCCGCACCCAGGTCGGCGCTGGTGGGCAGTTCGTCGCGGTCCCGGAAGAACTTGCCCATTCTCCTGCGTCCGGTCAGCTTCCTTATGCAGGCGGGAATCTTGTAGTTTTCGATTTTATTCTGAAGGGCCTTCGCAATTTTGTTGTCCGGGCTGACATGGCGATAGCTGATGAACGCCTCGTATTGAAAGCCGTCCCTCACGACCTCCTGCGTATCCACGGTCGTCAATCCCCCTTCCATATTAAATATCATAAGGTAAGAACATGACATCCGACACTTACGGCCCTATTCCGAATCCGGCGCTGCGCGCGATATCGCCCAGGTGACGGATCAGTTGTATATCATACTGCTGAAAATCCTGCCCCGCCGCGGCGCTTAAAGCTTCAAGCGACTCCCAGTCAGTCAGGCACGGATGCCGCCGCAGCGTTACGTCCTTTCCCGCGTACACGCCGTCAAAAGGCAGCTGCGTCCAGCCGGTGGTAAACAAATGGGCATTCCAGCGAAGATGTTCGCCTTTTGAGAGGTTTCCCAGGATTTCGGAACGGCCTGCAAGCAGCTCGTCGTAGGCGCACGTGTCGGCGTTTTCCGCAAGCCGCAGACCGACGCTGAAAAGCTTTGCCGGGATATGCAGGGCAAGCGCCCGGCACGACTGCTTTTCATAGCAGGAAAGCAGATCCCAGCTCCGGTTATCCGCGCTGGGCCGGCTGTAGTATTCGTGGACGGCGCGCGCCATGAGGTCGAGCGCTTCGTGGATGACGAGGTCGGAAGTGTAAATCTCCCTGTCGTCACCGAACACGGTAATGTCCTGAAGCTCGTTGTGCGAAAAGAGAAGCGGCGCGTTATCGCCGTCACGCAGGTATGCGCAGATCCTTGGATGTAAGCCCAAACGCGACGCCATTCTCCGCAGCTCGGCCGCGGCGGCGGCCGAGATTTCGTCCTGCGGACAGGCGCAGACGATATAATCCAACTCGTGAAGGTGCTCCGAAAAGTACCGGAAAAAGGCCTCCGAGCACGGGGCGATATCCAAAAGCGTAAGCTTCGCGCAGCGGTCAAGCTGCGGATTTCTGTGCATAAACAGCGCGGTTTTGTCCCCGACGCCCTCGTCCATGACAAGTATATGCAGCGACAGGCCCTCAAACTGTCCCTGCGTGATGATATGGCGCAGAAGGTGAGGACCGCTTTCTCCATAACCTATGATGGCCGCGGTCAGCGAGCCTGTCAGGCAGCCGTCGCCGGCGGGCTTGAACCTCACGCAGGTAACGGGGGGCATCCTGTCCATCAAAAGCCGCGAGGCAAGCTCCGGCCGGTCTACCGAGACGACCTCAAGGCCCTTGAAGTCCTCCCTGTAGAACAGCTCCCCATACCGCTCGGTATCAACGGACACATACAAAACGAACCGTTCCCGCAACGGTCCGTCAAGCAAAGACGCAAGCGTTGCGGCAAGGCGGGCGTTATCAGCATGGCTGTCGCCTATGGCGAAGAAACGCAGTTTACCCTTAAGCGGCTTGCCGAAGCCAAAGTGCGAAAGCTTTTTCATATGCGCCGGGCAGGGGAGCAGGATGTAGTTTTCGGCCGCCGCCTGCTTTTCCAAATTCTTTTCGTCCGGTTCCGCCGAGCCGTTGACCAGGAATATGACAACGGCTTTTTTCGCCCCCATATCCCCGGCAAGCGTCAGGGACGCGGGATTGAGCACGGAAAATACATAGACATCCCTGCGGGTACCGAAAAGCCGTAAAAAACGCATCCTGACCGAACAGAGAAAACGATATCCGAGAAAGGACAGCGTGACGGCGAGCATGGTCAGCATCGCGGCCGTCATGACCGCTCCGAAGCAGAGCAGGAATGCCGGCGAGGACGCGGCGTCACCCAGCTCGCCGATGTCGCTTTCCATCACGAACATGCGCCCCGTGCTGAAAAGTGCCCGCAGGCCCGCGCTGATGAGGCCGGCCATACCCGGCCCGGTTTCGGGCGCGGACAGGTACCCAACGGAGTAGACGGCGACACCGAGCGCCATGATAACGGCAACGAGCGGCGCCCGAAAGCGCGTAAACCAGGAAAGCCTGCGGGATACGAGCACAAGCGCCGCCAGTATCAGTCCCAGGCAGAATGCAATAGTCAGCAAAACGGATACGATATCAGGCACGGTCCGTCGTCCCTTCTTTTGAAATGGTAAAACCCAGCTTAAAAAGAAGCTTAATGGTCTGTTCCGAAGTACCCCGGTCGTATTCCTTCTCGCCCTCGGAAAGCTGCTCATACGGGATCAGAGAGGGATGCGTCTTTGCCGCCAGGTCGAGAAGCGCGCCGTAGACCCAGCCTTCCGAAAGCTTTCTTTGCGCCCAGACCTCGTGCGTATTGCGCGCGAGCAGCTCGGTAAGGGCTGCAAGCTCGCCGCTTAAGGCAATGTCCTTTGTGTCGATCGGCTCCGGTTTGTATGGCATGGCGTCTCCTTTCCGCGGGCTTGTTATGATCAGCTAATAGATATGCTCAAGCCGCCCATCGCGAGAGTGACGGACGCGGCGGTAATTCTGGAAACCAGAAAATCCAGGCGCCGATTGCGCTTATGTAATGTCGATGCATAAAACTCTTGTCAACGTGATTTGATAAACCAAAGCCACCGCTTCATCAATCCGCCTTCATTATATAAAAAATCACAGCACAATAACAAGGTTGTATCCAAAATTTGCAGGGTGATGTCGCGCGGATTATAAGCGCAAAGACGTTGCTTGACTCGTTATCGTGTTATATAGTGGTACCAATAAAGACAGAGCTCCCGGATTCGATGAAACCAGGAGCTCTTATTATTGTGGCTTTAGCCAGTTGAGAGAGCGAAGCGAACGAAACAGAAAACCACCCGCTATGCGGGTGGCGACAAGAAGTTATACACAAAGCCACCTTTCCGTTAGAATGAAGAGGTTCAAGCTACAGACTAACAAAAGGAAAGGTGGCTTATGGCAAATAAGACAAACAGCATGGCACATACAAAATGGATGTGCAAATACCATATCGTATTTACTCCCAAGTATAGGCGAAAAATAATCTACAATCAATACAAGGAAAGTATAAGAGATATTT
>JAEWWD010000072.1 GCA_023396535.1 Bacillota bacterium | reverse complement strand
ACGTTGACCTTGCTTTCCTCTCCATCCGGCAGCATGGCATTGACAAGCCGCTGGTCGAGAGCGAGTTTGCGCCCGTCGTTGGTGATCTTGAGCATGTTATCGACCGTCGGATCGACCATGCCGTTTCGCACCCTGTCGGCCCGGTCCGCAAAGGACGCCACCATATCGCGCTGGTATTCGGAGGACTTTATGACGATGTTGTGGTAATCCGCCTCTGGCACGGGCAGATCAAGCATGTCGGCGGTCTGGATATCCGCGACCTGCTTGAACATGGCGATCAGCTCGGGGAGATTGTAAAAACGTGCGAACCGCGTCTTTGCCCTGTATCCCGTACCCTCCGGCGCAAGCTCGATGGCTGTCACCGTTTCCCCGAAGGTACTTGCCCAGGCGTCAAAATGCGTCAGCCCCTGCCGCCGCAGCGTTTCATATTGAAGGTATCGCTGCATGGTGTACATCTCGGTCATGCTGTTCGATATCGGCGTCCCCGTAGCAAACACGATACCGCGGCCTCCCGTCAGCTCGTCCAAGTAGCGGCACTTCATAAAGAGGTCGCTGCTCTTTTGAGCTTCCGTCTGCGACAGACCAGCTACATTCCGCATTTTCGTGAACAAAAACAGGTTTTTATAGAAGTGCGCCTCGTCCACAAACAATCGATCGGTGCCCAATTCCTCAAAGGTAACGACGTCATCCTTGCGCGTCTGATCGTTGAGCTTATCGAGCTTGAGCTTAATGGCCTTCTTGGTTTTTTCCAGCTGCTTGACGGTGAACCGCTCGGCATTCGCGGCCTTCGCGTCCGCGATTCCGTCCATAATTTCGTCAAGCTGTTCCTGCAATACCGCCCGCTGCCGCTCCAGGCTCATGGGTATCTTCTCAAACTGCGAATGCCCGATGATCACGGCATCGTAATCGCCCGTGGCGATGCGCCCGCAGAACTTCTTGCGGTTGCGGGTTTCAAAGTCTTTTTTGGTTGCCACAAGGATGTTGGCGGCAGGATAGAGCTGCAAAAACTCAGCCGCCCATTGCTCCGTCAGGTGATTTGGCACCACAAACAGGCTCTTTTGGCACAGGCCGAGCCGCTTTAGCTCCATAGCCGCGCCCACCATCTCAAAGGTTTTCCCCGCGCCGACAACGTGCGCAAGCAGGCTGTTCCCACCGTACAGGATGCGCGCGATGGCGTTCACCTGATGCGGCCGCAGCTTGATTTCGGGGTTCATGCCGACAAAACGGATATGGCTCCCATCGTATTCACGTGGGCGGGTGCTGTTGAATTTGGTGTTGTACAGAGCAGTCAGCTCGTCACGCTGCGCGGGATCGGCCCATATCCAATCGCGGAAAGCGTCCTTAATCGCCTGCTGCTTCTGCTGCGCGAGTATGGTTTCCTTCTTATTCAGCACACGCGTTTCATTGCCGTTTTCGTCCAAGACGGTATCGAAGATGCGCACATCCTTGAGATTCAGCGTTTCCTCGATGATCTTGTAGGCATTGATGCGCTTCGTGCCATACGTCACGTTGGCCGCGACGCTGCCGTAATCGGCGCTTTTGTTTTCGATGTTCCATGCCGCCGTGTAGGGGGAGAAGTGCACCCGTATCTTGTTCTGCGCATAACTGGAGGGCTTTAACAGTTTAAAGACGAATTTCTCGATCACATCCTGCGAAAGCCATGTCGCGCCCAAACGCACGTCGATCTCGCTTGCGGTCAAGTCCACGGGCTGCACCTTTTCAAGCGCCTCCACGTTGACGCATAATGACGGATCGATCTTAACCGCCGCTTCCGCCTGCCGCAGCTTTTCACGCACATTACCGGACAGATACTCATCAGCGGCGACATAGGCTTTCTCCTGTGAATCAGCCGAGCCGATATTGAGGAACACCACGCCTTGCAGGTCGTCAAGCAACCTTTCACGGCTAAAGCCCGTGAGCTCGGACATATAATCCAAGTCAATGCGCGCCTTTTCCGCAAGGGATACGGTCAGGGCTTCGCTTGCCGTATCCACCGCCGTAACGACATTCTGCTGCCGGATAGTGCGTTTGGTGAACATGTCAGCCTTGCGTTCAAGGTTTCCGTTCTCGTCGATCACCTCAAGGGAGCAGAGCAGGCAGTAGGCGCTGTCATCCGAAAACGCCATATCGTTGGCGCGGCTGTTTAAGAGGCCGTATTTCTTTGTAAAGCTGTCGTACAGGATATTCAGGCTGCGCTGCTCGCGGGCGATCATCTCGTCGGGATAGCCCTCAAGCTGATATTCGATGAGCCGCCGGGTACAGTCGCGCAGCTCGATCATGCCCTTGATGCGGTTTGCCACCGTGACGGAAACCTCCACCTTGTTCATGCGGCTGTTTTGGCGGAAGTAAATCTGCCCTTCTACCAAAGCAAAGCTGAAATTACGCACATCGGGGTCGGCGGGGATGCTCTCTGCGGCGCTTTCGTCAAGCTCATTCTTGCGTTCGTACTCGCTAATCTCGGCATGGATGTTGGCCACGGCATCACGGAGCTGTTCCGCGAGATCTGCGCCGGGGATGGGCGCGCAGGTACATTCCTGCCGCCCATATTGCGTATGTTCCTCCGTCAGCGTTCCCAGCACCATTTCCGGGTTGTCTATGAAATACTGGTTGATGGCAAAGCCCTCGGTGCTTTTGCCAAGATGCACCCATCCCGGCTCCGTCTCTATGGGCCGGTCGCGCTTTTGCAGAAAAAGGATGTCCGCGACAACCTGCGTCCCGGCGTTAGCGAGAAAGGCGTTGTTGGGTAGCCTTACCGCGCCGATCAGGTCGGCGCGCTGCGCGATATACTTGCGTACAGCAGAGTTTTTCTTGTCCATCGTGCCTGAGGAGGTCACAAAGGCGATGACGCCGCCCGGGCGAACCTTGTCAAGCGTTTTTGCAAAAAAATAGTCGTGGATCAAGAAATGGTTTTTATCGTACCGCTTGTCCGCAACGCCATAATCCCCGAAAGGAACATTGCCAATGGCGATGTCAAAGAAGCTATCCGGCAGGCTTGTCTGCTCAAAGCCCTGCACGGCGATGTTCGCGCTTTGATAGAGATGGCGGGCGATGCGGCCCGTAATGGAGTCCAGCTCCACACCGTAGAGCTTGCTGCCCTTCATGCTCTCGGGCAGCAACCCAAAGAAGTTACCGACGCCGCAGGCAGGCTCCAGCACGTTACCTCCGCGAAAACCCATGCTCTCAATGGTTGCGTAGACCGCCTTGATGACCGTGGGTGAGGAGTAGTGGGCATTCAGCGTGGATGCGCGGGCGGATTCGTATTCTTCTTCGGTGAGTAAGCCCTTTAGCTCCTCATATTCCTTGCGCCAATTATCCTTCTCACCATCGAAAGCGTCCGCGACGCCGCCCCACCCGACGTAGCGGGAGAGGATTTCTTGCTCCTCCGGGGTAGCCATGCGCTTTTCCGCTTCAATCGCCTGCAGCGTGCGGATCGCCGCCACGTTCATCTGGTATTTCGCCTTCGCACCGCCATGCCCGAGCGCATCGTCGGTGATACGGAAATCCAGCTTGGGCAGCTTTTCAATTGTGGGGGCAGGAGGGGGCAACTCGGCTGGTATGACCTTAGCGCGCTCGATGTACAGCCATTCCTCAGTCTCGCGCTGAGAAATTTCGTGCCGCACCGCCTCCAGATAGCTGGTAGCCTGCCATTCGCTTGTGAAGTCCTCAGTTACGCCCTCATAGTCAACGTAGTAGCCATCTTGCAAATCATCCAAAATGGCATACCCCTCGTCTGTTTCCACCACAGAAAAACGCTCATATGGCTCCACAGCATTTTCGGCGGCAACCTGTTCGGCATATGCCAGCATCTCATCCGCTTTGTCCTGCGCTTCGGGGGCATCCGCCTGTATAGAATCCGTTTCCTGTACGATCAGGTGATCGTTTGCCGGGTTTTCCCGTAAGCGCCGCTCAAAGACTTCACGGGGCATATCCTCCAAAAGCAGGGGATATTTCGGGTCGGAGAGTATGACGGTGGTATCGTCATATCCGAGAACGGTATAGGTTTGGGCACCAAGCTGCACCTCATCGCCGAGGGAATAGCGGTACATCGCATTATTGCGCTGTTCATCCAGCGCAGCAGCAGCGCGCAGCTCGTCTTTTGCAGCGCGTTCCTCCGCAAACTGCTCCCGGCGCTCCGCTTCCCGTTGTTCATATATGGGGAAATAGGCTTTTTCTTTTTCGGACAGGTAACGGTCAAGGACGATCAGTTCGGATAGCCTTCGATGCACCTTTGTCCATGAAAGGACGGTCGCTGTATCGCTGCCGTGTTTCCTGAACGAAAGCCCTTTCCCGTCGTGACCGACAAATCCCCTCTGACCGTCCAAAAAGGTGTGCGAATGCCCGGCTGTGCCGTATTCCTTTTTGAGAAAGGCTACGGCATCCTGCGTGGATGGCTGGCTTTGATAGAAGTGATAAATGCGGTATTTTCCGTCCTGAAAGCCGCTGCCGCGCAGCAGCTCGCCGTCAATATCCGCCTGTGAAATAGAAAAAGCAGAGGCTTTTTCGGCCTCTGCCTGTTCAATCAGTGCTATTTGCCCATCTGCTGTCGGGAACAGGCTCAGCTGTGGATCAGGTCCGCTATCACCGCTTCCTCCGCCCGGTGCCTGATGTTGTTCATCCGGCCCACCCATTCCATCTGGTCGCGGGCCTTCAATTTCTCGCTCAAGCCCTCGGCCTTCGCCATCTGCGCCGCCGTCTGCTCGACCTGTACCCTCGCTGTCCGGTCGATCTCCAAGAGGTGCGCCGTTAGCCTGTTCTGGAGGAGAAGGCTGTTGTACATCCCCTTCTGATGCTCTCTCAGAAACGATTTGCGCATCATCCCGTATTTGCCGATCTGCTCCGTCGGCTGCGTATCCATCTCGATATCGGGAATCAGATAATCCCCGTTCTGCCTGTACGTCAGTTCCATGTTCACCGCTCCTCTCATTTTCTCTGTCTTCATTCTGCGATACCCCTGCGGTTCTTGCAAGTGTGCCGCGCTCATGTCGTTCCATACTACGGACGCTGCGCTCGATCTGCCGAAGCACCATTTCAGAAATGTCCGCCGTCGCCGTACCGAGTTGCGCGATGGTGTCCGGCGTGTTGAAGTCCATGACGGGAACAAAGTCCGAAACGTCAAGATATGCGCACGCGTCATATCCCAACCGGATGAGGACGCAGTAGGCGACGCTTAATTCCGTGATTTGCTCAAACCAAATCCTAACGTTGAAATCGTCGTATTCGTCAAGGGAGCTGCCTGCAAGAGAGCGCATGAATACGCTAGCGTAATCGCCGCTGTTGTCCGCCACGGCGTTATGGATAATCCCCATAAGCTGGCCGGAGAAGGGAAGCCCCTCATATTCAGGTATCTCTCCAAAATGGTTTTGCAGTTCCTCAAGGATTTGCGGCTCCTGCGCTTCGCGGGCTTCCCATAAGCGAAAGGGGTTGCTATGGCGGGCGTCAGTGTCGGAAACATCGAACACATACCGTAATACAGGCTTTGCGCCGCTATCGTCAATGATGGCGATGCCCTTGGCGCCCTTGTTTACCCAGCGGCGAAAAGCGTTATTCCAAAGCTCTATGGATGCGCAGGCCGTAGCATCCGGCCGCTGCGCATATATCATGACCTGCTCGTGCCACGGGTATTTATACAGCCACGCGGCGGAATCTAAAAAGCTCATCCATTCGTCCACGGAATGGGTGAGCCTGTGCATCGTCCGGGCGGTCAGCTCGGACACGGTTTGCAGTTTTGTGGCCAACTGACTTACCTCCTTATAAGTTTTTGGGTAAAGAAAAAGCAGCCGGAGCTGCTTGGTAGAGTAATAAACCAGACTGTGTGAAAACGCTGCCTGAAAACGGATTTTCGCACCGACAAATCATCCTAACCCCGATAATTATTTAGCAGGGAAAACTGAGAGGGTTACCCCTGCAACAACGCCGCCCGCAATCCCTGTAATCCCACCATATTGATTACTCGTTTCATGTTGTACACCAGAAAATGTAATAGCGATTCTGTCCTCACATTTTCCGTTCCCCTGGTCAGAAAATATGAAAACCCACAGGCTCTTTTAATTGTTCCGAATGGATGCTCCGCAACCTGTTTTCTCAGATGGTAGGTATCCATCTGCTCTTTTGTCCGCTTGTCCACCTCGCGTGCAAATTCGCTGAACGGGCGATCCTGGACCATGCGATATTCACCTGTCGTACAATTTGCTTTTTGAGAGCAGTCTTTGCAAGCGGATGGATTCGCGTATTTGATGCAATTGTCTTTAGCCTTGCAGAAAGGAAACAATGTTTCACCAGCCGGGCATATATAGCCGCCATCATGGTACTGAAATCTTTCTTTGGAATATTGCTTGTCTTTGACATGAAAGTCCTGTTTGGCACAGGAAACAATCGGCTTAATGCCGTCTGTTTGGCATAGCATGAATTGCCTTGATGAATAGTACCCTTTATCGGCAACAACGGTTATTTCATCAATTTCTAAATTCCCTTTTGCCTGCGACGCCATGTTGTAAAGTTGTTCTTTGTCAACAGGCTGACTGGTGACATCCACGGCTACCACTAGATGGGCTTTGTCATCTACGGCAATTTGGACATTGTGACAGATATCGCACCCGTTATTATTGGTTTTCATCATGCGGGAATCGCGGTCGGTTTCATAGATGGTACCGTTTTTTGATACTTCTTCTTTGAGCGTGGACAGCTCGACCAAGCGCTTGTTCACCTTGTTAATCTTTTCTATGATTTCTTCGCGTGTCAGCGTCGGTTGCACGTCTTCGCCCTGGTCACAGGCATCCAGTAACTCCATGTACAGCTCGGCCTTCCTCGCATGATGCTTGATCTTTTCCTCGATTTTTTTCTCGCTGTGATACTTCAAACGGCTATTGCTGGCTCGAAATTTGCTGCCATCCACGGCGACAATCTCTTTACCGATCAGACCTAATTCACAGCATATTATACTGAATTTTTGAAAGGCTGCTTTGATGGGCTGTTTATTATCCTTACGAAAATCTGCAATCGTCTTGAAATCCGGTTTGAGACCCCCGATCAACCACATTAATTCGATGTTTCGATAGCATTCACGTTCAATCTTCCGGGAGGAACGAATACCATTGAAATAGCTATACGCATAGAGTTTGAACATATCCACGGGGTCATAGGCCATTCGTCCGGTTTGTTTGGTTTCGCAATGAGTAAAACCAAGGGAGCAAATATCCATTTTGTCGACGATGATCTCAAGCGCACGTACCTCTGCATCGTCGGATAGCATATCGGCAAGGCACATCGGCAGGAGGGAAATCTGATCCCGGTCGTTTCCCTTTTTGTACCGCGACATAGTGTCCCAACCCCCTTGTATTCTATGGCTTAATTATACCAATTTTAGAGGGCATACGACATTTGAATTATTCTTAAATGCTAAATACCTGTTTTCACACAACCTCAAACAAAATGCGAAGTTCGGTTAACCACTTCGGAAAAACATAATCGATATTGGTGATTTGTTTAGCTGCGTTTATCCATTAACAATCAAACTCAGCTTCCTACATTTTTCCTAAGGTCGTATTGGATCTAGCTTTTCCCTCCAAAAAATCTTGCCTGCTCACTATAGCGATTCGACTATAGTACGTATCTTGTCAACCTCAGCTCTTGGGTTTTTCCACCAGTTCGTGCTCCAAATTCGATGAATATGCCATCCTCTTGATTCTAAATATTTCTGTCGATGATAGTCGCGTTCCCGTGCAGATTTTGAGCTATGGTATAGTTTGCCGTCACACTCAATTCCAAGGATATATCGGCCATCGCGTTTTATGGCGAGATCGATGCTATAGCCGCCAATGCCAACCTGAGTCTCTACTTGGTACCCTCGCTCGACGAGCGCATCATATAC
>JAEWWD010000056.1 GCA_023396535.1 Bacillota bacterium | reverse complement strand
CGCCATACCTGCCCCATGCCGCCGCTCTCGATAGCATCGATCTCCACACGGTAGATATCGAGCAGCGTATCGCCCTTTCGTATTACGCGAGAGGCGGGCGCAATGCTGCCGCTGATCGGCGCGCCACCATCAAGCAGCGTCGTGCCGCCGTCAGGCACGGTAGAGATACTCTCCGGCACAGTTGCGCCGGGGTCGAATGCTGTCTTGTCCTCGTTTGCCATGCTCAATTCTCCCCTCAGATCCTTTTGCCGAATAAGCCGCTGCGGCCTTTCTTCTTGGGCTGCATCTCCATCAGCTTCGACCGCACGCCCTCGGGTCGAATAAAGCCAAGGCCACGATTTTGAAGCTCGTTTATCAGTTCACCAAAGTTGACGTCGTTCCAGTCCGGGTGCAGCGCGAGGAATATCTCAAGATATGGCCTCGCGTTCTCGTCCCAGTCTGTGAAGCCGGGAAACTCGTAGCACCAGTCCAGATGCCCGCGGCTAATCAGTGTGATGAGGTCTTCTTCTGTGTCAAACCGTTGTACGTCATTTCCGCCCCTTTCAATATCCCAAACGCGAACAGAGCCGTCAAAATGCTTAGTCATAAACCATCTATCATACGGTGAGAACCGTGCGTCACGTATGTAATCGTAATACGTTGACAACGTTTCTGTCGTATCGAGCACTTTATCTCCGTTGATGCGTGCAAACCTCAGCGGTTCATGAGTAACCCCCATGCCGCTCTTTGAATCTCCAATCCTGCCGTAAGCAAACCTCGTTCCGTTCGGACTCACTTGCACGAAAACATCAACTGTTATGTGCGGCTTTCTTCCCTTGTAATGCCGCAGCGCTTTTCCGTTTCGAGAATCAATCAGGACTGCGCTGATGGACTCGCAAAGCGCTACGAGGATTGCGCTCCCGTCAGGAAGAAACTGCAGAGAGCCAACATTTTCATTTGGCTTATAAGTGAATATCACATCTTTGGTCAGGATACTGCGGAGCTGAACAGCGGATTTACCGCCCTGCACAGCTTTGTATGCAACGGTTTTTTGATCTGGAGAGAGCACCGCTTCCGGGATCTTGGAGCGCTGAGGATCGCTCCACAGCATTTTGTTGCTGTCTCGATCCATAAAGCAATCAAAACTGTTGATGCCAAACCGATCGTCCGAGCAAAACCCATATCGCGACTGAGGCGGAGCCTCCCAAAGAGGATCCGGATAGATTGTCAACAGGGAGCTGGGCACGCAGTATTTTCCGAGTCTGGCATTAAGAAGCCTGTATTCATGTTGATTCTCGGCATTAAGTAAAGGACGCAGGGCGGCGATGCATTCTGCGGCTGTCTGGATTTCACGCTTATCAAGTGCGAGGGCGGCTTCCTCTGCCAATTCACGGAAGAGCTCGTCGCTTTCAACCGCTTCGTTTTGTGCTCGCACTTTGCACAGCATCCACGCGGCTTTGTACTCAAACCGCGGCGGGGTGTAAACATCAACAGTGTTCATATCGCATCCGCACGCGAGTCTATTCAACGACGCCGACGTATCAATACTGAGGTATTCACGGTCTTCGGGAACTCTCCATACGTGCGAATAACGGACGCGTCCAATTTCATCCTGAACATACCATGCTCCGTTTCTCACAACGGGGCTTGCGACCGATATGCCATATTTCAGCTTATTCAGTTTTGTTCTCAGAGAGATGTGCATATTCCACTTGACCTGCCCGAGCTCCAGATCGGACGTACGTATCTGCACAAAGCCTTCATTTGTACGCTTCCACAGGTTTACATGCCCGTTATGATATGTGAACCTGTCCTCCTTTGTCTTCGCACGATCCCTTGCATACAGATATGTTCCGTCATCGCTGAAGCTTACCGTATGTGCGCCTTTATCGGTTGGATAGTCATACTTGAACGGAGCCAATGTGCTTCCGGTAAGGGTCTGAAGCAGGGCGGGCTGCCCGACCTTACGCGCTTCTTCAACAACAGCGGTGACTTCGGCATCTCTGTTGCTCCCGGACAAAGCCTCGATAGCCTCGTCTCCGGCGCCGCGTTCAAGGTGCAGCAACGCTTGCGCGTATTGACAAGCATTACCGCTTTGCGCGATGCGCATCCTTTTCAACGCTTCAACATCGATTATTTTCCCGGCGCGCCATGAATAAAGCGTGTGATTGTATATCGCTTCAACGTGGCCTGGGTCGACTGTGAACGCCTGCTCCCAAAGCCGAGTCGCTTCTTCGGGGCGTCCCAGATCCATATAGGACAACGCCATATTATTCAATGATTCCGCCGTATCTGCCGCCGCCTTCGGTTCGGGGCGCGGATATGAGTTCCCGGTTTCGAGCTGATAGATCTCTTGCAGTTTTGCCTCAATATCCGCAAAGTCGTGCGGGCGGTCGTCAGGCTCGGCGCTCATACACCGCTCCAACAACTTTCGCAACTCCTCCGGCATGGGTATACGCGTATCTTCGAAGTAACCGCGGCAGCCCAACCCTGCAACAACGCCATTAGCCCACGGCCTGGAACCGATACAATGCTCCATAACGCTGACCGCCCATGAATAAATATCTGTTCTTCGTGTGAGTTCCTTGCCGTCCATCTGCTCTATAGAGCAGTAAGCGGGGGTATATCCGCCGGAAGGTGAGACGATAGTTTTTCCGCTGTTGGAAGTCTCTGCTGCAGAGTCGTTCTCCAAGACGGTCAGAATAGCGCGCGCTTTTGCCAGGCCGAAGTCCGCAACTTTTGCTTCGCCGTTTTTTGTCAGCAGCAGATTATCCGGCTTAACATCCTGATGAATGAGACCAGCCTCATGCGCATAATGAAGGCCACGTGCAAACTGTATCGCTATATCGAGCATACGCTCTGTACTCACCGATTCTTTGCTCTCATAAATAACACCACTCTTTATCGCGTCGCCAAGGCTTCCGCCGTCCATCCATTCGGAGAAAATCGTCGGAGTGCCGCTGATCTCGCGGACATAGTAGCAGGAGACGATATTCGGGTGCAGGCCGAGGTTTATCCAAGCCTCGCACTCATGGATGAAATCTGCCTTGCTCTTATCGGTGGAGAAGCACTGAGGCTGCGGGCGCTTCATGGCAAGGTCTACGTTCCAGCCCTTGTGATGGACTCGCCAGACGCTTCCCATACCGCCCTCAATCGCGTCGGTTTCCACGGTGTAGGTGTCGAGTATTGCCGCTCCCTTGACAATGGCGGCATTGCCGGTCGGGACTGGAATCTCGCCTTGCGCTACTGCATCGGAAAGGACGGCGTCAAGCAGGGTTGTGCTGCCATCGGACACGGCAACACCGGGATCGAACACAGTTTTATCCTCGCTTGTCATAAACGTTCCTCCCCTCAGATCCTTTTGCCGAATAAACCGCTGCGGCTCTTTTTCTTTGGTTGCATTTCCATCAGCTTGTTTCGTACGCCCTCGGGACGGATATATCCGAAGCCACGATTTTGCAGTTCGGTTATCAGTGCGTTAAACTCGACGTCCCTCCAGTCCGGGTGCAATGCGAGGAACATCTCAAGGTATGGCCTTGCATCCTCATTCCAGTCTGTGAAGCCGGGAAAACTGTACCTCCAATGGATTCTATATGCCTGACCCTGTCCGCCGTTTGCCAACGACCAAGTGCAGAATGACGAACTGCTTTGGTCAGCAGTAAGTTGTCCGGCTTCACGTCCTGATGGATAAGCCCTGCCTCATGCGCATAGTGCAGACCGCGCGCGAACTGGATGGCGATATCGAAAATGCGCTCCTTCTGTTCGGCCTCCGTGC
>JAEWWD010000053.1 GCA_023396535.1 Bacillota bacterium | reverse complement strand
CTATGTTGCGGCGCATTGGGGAGGCGGCCAGGAAAGATATGGAATGGATGCTGGGCATGCAGGTTAATCTGCAGCTCTATGTCAAAGTCCGTGAAGATTGGCGCAACAGCGCCAGCGCTTTGCGTGAACTGGGGTATGAATGAATTTATGTCCGCACATTTGCCGGAATTTGTATTTCATGGGAGTGCGGTCCGCGTGGAAGAATAAGCGCATAATCAAACAAGGGAGAGCAGGTTTGTGAAAAAAAAGAACGTGCAAAAAGCTTGGCGTGAATTCTCGCAAACGGGCGCGGTTGGAGCATACCTGACCTATCGCGCCATGCTGACTCGGGAAAGCGAGCGGCCGGATTGACCGGCCGCCCGTATTTCCGGCGGCTGGTCCCGAATTGGTAATTTAACGCAATGCCGCTTCTGGCGGCATTTCTTAACCCGGCAAGTTGGGAGGGTGGGGGAGATGGCATATCTGACGGTGACCGGTATCGTAACCCGTTATGTGAATTATAAGGACAATGACCGGATACTGACGCTGTTCACCCGTGAAATGGGCCGCATTGACGCCTGCGCCAGGGGCTGCCGGCGCCCGAAAAGCCCGCTGCTTGCCTGCTCGCAGCCCTTTGTATTCGGGGAATTTCAGATATTCGCGGGGAAGGAACGTTACACGGTCGACCAGTGTGATGTGAGGGAGACCTTTTATCCGCTGCGCGAGGATATAGATCGTTTCGCTGTCGGTTCCGCGATGCTTGCGCTCTCCCAACACGCCGTGCAGGCGTCGGAGCCCAACCCAGAACTGTTTTCGCTGCTGTATCATGGCCTGAGTTTTCTGTGTTATGGCGAAGGCGCGCCAATCGACATCGGATTATGCTTTGCGACGCGGTATGTCCGGACAGCGGGCTTCTGCCCGGTAATCACGAGCTGCGCCGCTTGCGGCGCGGATTTACGCGCAATGCGCACGCTATGCTTCGACTCCGGCGCGGGCGGCGTGTTGTGCGATGACTGCGCAAAGGGTTTTCTGGAGACGCGCGACGTTTCGTGCCTGACGCTGGAAGCCATGCGGCGCATGCTGCTGCTTGAGGATAAGGATATGGACAGGGTACGATTGCCGGATACTGTCCGGCGCGAGCTGCTCGCGCTTTTGGAACAGTATTGCGCACATGTGTTTGAGCGGGAAAGCAGGCCGCTGACGGCACTGAGAAAGCTATTGCCATCCGACTAGCAAGTTGCAGGAATTCCTGCAGCATTTCAATTTTTAATTGCCTTTCCCCAAATGGCGGTGTATAATAATGGGGCAAAAAGCGAACGTTCCGTTTTTTACGCAGGAATTCCTGCGAATTTTACGGAAATTTTTTAAAAAAATTTCGTTATCAATAAACATTTTATGTGGGAGGAAATTTGATGGGGCACAAGTACGTATATCTCTTTAATGAGGGCAACGCGCAGATGCGCAATCTTTTGGGCGGAAAAGGCGCAAACCTTGCCGAAATGACTGGCTTAGGGCTTCCTGTACCCTTCGGGTTCACGATTACGACAGAAGCCTGTACACAGTACTATGAAGATGACCGGAATATAAATGATGAAATACTTGCACAGATATTCGAGGCGGTCGAAAAGCTTGAAAAAGTTGCCGGCAAGAAATTCGGCGACGTAGGCAATCCCTTCCTTTGCTCCGTGCGTTCGGGCGCGCGTGCTTCCATGCCGGGCATGATGGATACCATACTCAACCTCGGCCTGAACGACGAGACTGTGGAGGGCCTGGCCAGTCTGACAGGTAATCCCCGTTTTGCCTACGACAGCTATCGATGTTTCATCCAGATGTTCAGCGATGTCGTGATGGAAGTGGAAAAGGCCAAGTTCGAAGATATTCTCGACGAAGTCAAGCATGAGAACAACTGCAAGCTGGATACCGAACTGACCGCCGACAACCTCAAGGAAGTCGTGAAACGCTATAAAAAGCTGTATCACGAAGAAAAAGGCCATGATTTCCCGCAGGATCCCAAAGTGCAGCTCCTTGAGGCCGCCAAAGCTGTGTTCCGTAGTTGGGACAACCCCCGCGCCATCGTGTACCGCCGTATGAACGACATTCCCGCCGATTGGGGCACCGCCGTCAATGTGCAGGCCATGGTGTTTGGCAACATGGGCAATGACTCCGGCACCGGTGTGGCCTTCACACGCAATCCCTCCACCGGCGAAAACAAGCTGTACGGCGAATTCCTGATGAACGCGCAGGGCGAAGACGTCGTGGCCGGCATCCGTACGCCGATGCCCATCGAAGAGCTGCAGAAGACCATGCCTGACGTGTACGAACAGTTCACCAATATTGCGCAGACGCTTGAAAAACATTATCGCGACATGCAGGATATGGAGTTTACCATTGAGCGCGGCAAGCTGTTCATGCTGCAGACCCGAAACGGCAAGCGCACGGCCGCCGCGGCGCTGCAGGTTGCATGCGACCTCGTGCGTGAAGGCATGATCACGGAGGAGGAAGCGCTGCTCAAGATCGACCCGCGCTCGCTCGACTCGCTGCTGCATCCCACATTTGACGTCGCAGCGCTCAAGAAGCTCAAGCCCATTGCGCATGGTCTGCCCGCGTCCCCCGGCGCCGCCTGCGGCCGCGTGTATTTCACCGCTTCTGACGCTATCGAAGCCGTCAAACGCGGCGAAAAGGTCATATTGGTTCGCCTGGAGACATCCCCGGAGGATATCGAAGGCATGTACGCTTCCGAGGGTATACTGACTGCCCGCGGCGGCATGACCTCCCACGCGGCCGTCGTCGCGCGCGGTATGGGTACCTGCTGCGTCGCCGGGTGTTCTGAAATCTCCGTAGTGGAAAAGAAACGTACATTCACCACCGCCGATGGCAAAACGTTCAGCGAAGGCGACTGGATCTCCCTTGACGGATCAACCGGCAACGTCTACGGCGAGAAGATACAGACGGTGGAAGCTTTGGTGTCCGGCAATTTTGCCACCATTATGGGTTGGGCGGACAGCGCGCGCAAGCTCAAGGTCCGTACCAATGCGGATACCCCGCACGACGCCGAGCAGGCCGTCAAATTCGGCGCGCAGGGCATAGGCCTCTGCCGTACCGAGCATATGTTCTTTGGCGAGGGCCGCATTCCCGCCATGCGCGAGATGATCGTCGCGAAGGACGAAACAAGCCGCCGCAAGGCATTAGGTAAGCTGCTGCCCATGCAGCGCGGCGATTTTAAGGGCATCTACAAGGCGATGGGCGAGTATCCTGTTACCGTCCGCCTGCTCGATCCCCCGCTGCACGAGTTCCTGCCCGTGCTGGATTCGGACATCAAGGCGCTGGCCCAAGAGATGGGCATCACGTTTGAAGACCTCAAGCAAACCGTCGCGAATTTGCATGAGCTCAACCCCATGCTCGGACATCGCGGCTGCCGTCTGGCCGTTACCTACCCCGAAATCGCCGAAATGCAGGCGCGCGCCATCATAGAGGCGGCAATCGAGGTCAGGCAGGAGTCCGGCCTGAACGTCGTTCCCGAAATCATGATTCCGCTGGTGGGCGACGCCAAGGAATTCCAGTTTGTCAAGCAGGTAGTGGACAAGACCGCCCGTCAGGTAATGGAAGAGCGGAACGTCACCATCACGTATCTCGTAGGCACCATGATTGAGGTACCGCGTGCGGCGCTGGTGGCGGATACCATCGCGAAGAGCGCGGAATTTTTCTCCTTCGGCACCAATGACCTCTCCCAGATGACGTTCGGCTTCAGTCGCGACGACGCCGGGAAGTTCCTTGACGATTATTATAAGAAGAAAATATTCGAATCCGATCCCTTCGCGCGCGTCGATCAGGAAGGCGTGGGCAAGCTCATGAAGATGGCCTGCGAGCTGGGCCGCTCGGTACGCCCCGACATCAAGCTGGGCATCTGCGGCGAGCATGGCGGCGATCCGTCCTCCATCGAATTCTGCCACAAGCTTGGCCTTAACTATGTTTCCTGCTCGCCGTTCCGCGTTCCCATCGCGCGGCTGGCCGCGGCGCAGTCGACCATCAAGGAGAAACGGGGAGAACTGTAAGCATTTTTTTCCACCGACACGGCTGCCGTGTCGGTGGCCTTTTCCTGGATTAAAATTCTGTTTATATAACAATCAAATCCGGCGAATGCATTCGCCGGATTTGTGATTATGGCTGATTAGTTTTACTGAATTTATTCCACAACTTCCGCGCCGTAGCGCGCGGCCGCCTTATGTACGTTGTATGCGTCGGAATGCGCGTATACGGCTGCGATGCCGGGGTATAAAAACAACGCCGCATGCGCCTGCTCCGCGCTGTGTACGTGGAATGCGAGCGGCGTCAAACGGATATCCCACAATACGGTGAACAGCAGGTCGTGGATGGCGTCGGCCTCGTAGTCCGAAAAGTCGATATGCAGCGGCTGCCGCATCTGCGCGGCAGCCCGTATGCGATCGGCCGCCTGGACGGGGGAGAGGCCGAAGAGGAGGAGTGGGTCGAACGGCTCCAATTGACTCATGGGCAGGCGGACAGCGGCGGAGCATATGGTCTCAGTGTCCGGCGAGACCTGGCGGGCATTGCCGTGAAAACCGTCCAGAAGCGTGCGCAGCGCGCTGATGTGCGCGGGGGTGGCGCCGCAGCACCCGCCCATGGCGGCCGCGCCTCCATGCAGATAAACCTCCATGTGGCGCGACATTTCGGCGGGGGACATGCTGTATCTTCCATTGGCGGGCAGCCCTGCGTTGGGCATTGCAAACGCGGGCACTGAGCTTGCGCCCGCAAGGCGCGAGTATCCGCCGAACAACTCCTCCGGCCCCAAACCACAGTTGACGCCGCACAGGGACGCCCCCAGACGGGCGCTGCACAGGGCAAGCACCTCGGGCGGATTGCCGGCATAAGTATTATCATCCGGCTCCAGTGTGAAACTGACGAGTACGGGAAGGCCGGTGGCTGCCCGGGCTGCGAGCAGTGCGAGACGCGCTTCGCGCAGATCGATCATGGTTTCGATGAGAAGGGCATCCGCGCCCGCGGCCTCCGCCGCGGCGCACTGCTCAAAGAAGGACTCATATATCCGCTGCGGCATGGCTGGATCGCTGTGGTACAGTTCTCCCGTAGGGCCAATGGAAGCGGCTACAAAAACGGCCCTGTCCCGGCCGGAGACCGCCTCGCGGCAAAGCGAAACGCCGCTTTGCATCAACTCTTCCATTCGTTCCTGCAGGCCGAAACGGGAGAGTCTGAGCGGGCTGCACCCAAATGTGTTGGCAGTCATGATGTCGGCTCCGGCGTTCAGATATGCCGTATGGATATCCAGAATATCCATGGGGCGGGTGGCGTTGAACAGTTCCGCGCATTCCCCAGAATGCAACAACCCGGACTGCTGCAGCATGGTGCTCATGGCGCCATCAAACAGCAGAACGCGGTTTTGTATGGCCGACAGCAGAGTCACGGGACGCCTCCTTCCGCCTTATGCGTCGCGAGTCGCGCATATAGGGCGCGCTTAACGTCGGGAATGACGGCAAACAATAAATATCGCGCGGATTTTGATCTCATTGTACCATTCCTCGTTTTGGGTTGCAATCTCTGTGGGTATATGCTAATATAATTCGGATACTGGGTACGTATGCGGAAAAGACCGCGAGGAAATATACAGTATGGAGGACTAGGATGGCAACCGTGGAGAAACTCGAGAACAGCAAGGTCAAGTTTAGTGTTGAAGTGGGTAAGGAAGCATTCAGCGAGGCGCTGCAGCAGGCATATATTAAGACAAAAGCAAAATACAATGTTCCGGGCTTCCGCAAGGGAAAGGCGCCCCGCAAGGTCATAGAGAGCATGTATGGCGAGGGCGTCTTTTTTGAGGACGCGTTTGAACTAGTTTACGGGGATGCCTACGATAAGATGGTGGAAGAGCTGGGCCTTGAGCCTGTCGGCCGCCCGGATATTTCCATAGATCGTATCGGCCTTGAGGACGGCGTTGCGTTTACCGCGGAGGTCGACGTGAAGCCGGAGGTTTCACTTGGGGCGTATAAGGGTATAGA
>JAEWWD010000313.1 GCA_023396535.1 Bacillota bacterium | reverse complement strand
TTTTGGCTAACAGCGTTTCCATCCAGGCATCGTTAAACCGCGCCATGCTTCCTCCTTCCTTTCCGTACATCCCCACCCTTTTGGACAACGACTATATATGTTCGCCATTTTCGGGCATATTCCTGCTTAATAAACAAAATACGCAATCCATTTTGCCCTGATAAAGGAGGTCAGGACCACTCACGCGGCACGTACAGCCGTTTATACTCGCTGATGGCATACCGGTCCGTCATGCAGGCAATCCAATCCGCAGCTACGCGTTCTCTGCCGTCCAACTCGGCATTTGCCTGAAATTCAGGGGGGAGCAGGTCCATATGCTTCAGGTAGTATTCGAATAATACCCGGACCACATGTTTTGCCTTTTTTTCTTCTCCCTTTGCCTGGCTGTTGAAATATACATTTTCAAACATGTAAGTCCTGAGCGCCTCGAATGCCTCCTGAACGCGCGGCGTCATACGGACAAACGGCTGCAGATAGCTTTCGTTTACCACATCAATGATAAGCGCGTTGATGCGCTGTCCGTGGCTCGCGCCCAATACGTCGGTACAGGCCTTGGGCAGATCACGTTCGGATATGACCTGCGCGCGCACCGCATCGTCGATATCGTGGTTGATATAGGCGATACGATCGGAAATACTGACGACGCAACCTTCCAGCGTGGCGGGAGTACCCGATTTTTTATGGTGCAGTATGCCGTCGCGCACTTCAAACGTGAGATTGAGCCCCGTGCCGTTTTCCAATTTCTCAACAACGCGCAGGCTTTGCCTGTTGTGTTCAAACCCGCCGGGTACCAACTCGTTGAGCACTTCCTCTCCGGCATGTCCAAACGGCGTATGCCCGAGATCATGCCCCATCGCGATTGCCTCCGTCAGATCCTCATTCAATCGAAGCGCGCGCGATATCGTGCGCGCAATTTGGGATACCTCCAGCGTATGGGTCAATCGCGTGCGGTAATGGTCGCCCTGGGGAGATAAAAACACCTGCGTTTTATGCTTCAGCCTGCGAAATGACTTGCAGTGTATGATTCGATCACGATCACGCTGGAAAACCGTACGCAGATCGCACTGAGGAAGCGAATACTCTCTGCCCTTGCTGTTTTGCGCAAGCACCGCATAGGGAGACAGCATCTCCCTTTCCCATGCTTCCGTAAATTCCCTGTAGTTTGATCCGCGGGATTCAGCCACTGCGCAGTCTCCTTCCTGAAGGTAACGTTCACATGGAGAAATCCTATATTATATAGATACACCAAATATTCGGAAAATCCTTTGTTTCTAAAACATTTCAAATAGCGGATCGTAAAATGTCCGGAATATTACGCAAAAAGTTACACGACCAGATACAAGCCGGATACAATCACAACGGGCGTTCCGCATATCGCGAAACGCCCGTAATACCTCAATATCGCCAATTAGCTTTCCGTATAGCGGGATAAGAACTGCCTTGTGCGTTCCTGTTGGGGATGTTCTATGACGTCGTACGCAGGGCCTTCTTCCACGATGACCCCCTCGTCCATGAATATGATACGATCCGCTACGTCTCTGGCGAACGCCATTTCATGCGTAACGATGACCATTGTGGTCCTTTGCTGCGCGAGCCCTCGTATGACTTTGAGCACCTCGCCCGTCAGTTCAGGATCAAGTGCGGACGTTGGCTCATCAAAACACAGAATGTCCGGTTTGAGCGCTAACGCGCGCGCGATTGCGACCCGCTGCTGCTGACCGCCCGAGAGTTGATGCGGGTAAAGATCCTTTTTATCAGACAATCCCATTTTCTCCAGCAGTTCCGTCGCTTTTCCCTCAAGAGCGGTATGAATGGCCTTTGCGTTTCTCTTATAATCCGGCTGCTCCTTCGCCAAAAGCTCCGTCGCCAGCATCACGTTCTGAAGAGCCGTATACTGCGGAAACAGATGAAACGCCTGAAATACCATGCCGAAATGCAGCCGCTTTTTGCGTATGTCGCTTTCCTTTTGCGTTAAAGGATCTTCCGCGTCAAAAAGCGTCTCGCCGTTGACCATGATGCAGCCGCTGTCCGGCCGTTCCAGAAAATTCAGGCAGCGCAGCAGCGTTGTTTTCCCGCTGCCGGAAGAACCTATGATAGCCACCGCCTCGCCCTGTTCCATGGAAAAACTGATATCGCGCAGCACGACAGTGCCGCCGAAACACTTACTCAGGTTTTTTGCCTCTAATACTGCCATCTGCCATCCCTCCTATTTGAAGTAATCCAGCTTCTTCTCGAAATAGTTGAATAGTATGGTCAGTATGCCTACAAAAATCAGGAAGAATATCCCGCTGTAAAACAACGGCCAAATCAGGCCCTTGGAGGCAAACTGCTGGGCTTTCATGTTGATTTCCGGTATGGAAATGATACGGGCCAGACAGGTATCCTTGATAAGCGTGATGATTTCGTTGCCCATAGGCGGCGTGATGCGCTTGATAACCTGCAGAAGCACTACCTTTGAAAATACCTGCGTGCGAGTCATGCCCAACACCTGGCCGGCCTCAAGCTGGCCTTTGGGAATGCTCTCGATGCCCCCGCGATAGATTTCCGAAAAATAAGCTGCATAGTTGATGCCGAACGCTACAATCGCCGTCTCCGCCCGGGGAAACACCCAGCCAAAAAACAGCGGCGGAGCAAAGAACGCAACCATGATCTGCAGCATTAACGGCGTGCCGCGAATCACCCATACGAATGTTCTGGTCACCGTCCGCAGCGGTTGAAACCGGCTCATGGACCCAAAGGCGACGAGCAACCCCAGCGGCAATGCAATGACCAATGTACCGAAAAATATATAAAAGTTAAAGCCAAACGCTTCTGTAAGCGCAAGGGTTACCGCATCCAATGACGTCGCCATATTGAAAACCTCGCTTGGGCGAGCAAACGGGGCGGGAGACTTTCTCCTGTCCCGTTTGCTTCATAATTTTAGTGTGCGACTGACCTGCGTGAATCAGTCAGCCAAGTTGACTCCGTACTTATCGGCAAGCTGCTGCATCGTCCCGTCGGCAATCAGCTCGTTGATGGCGGCGTTGACCATTTCGGTGGCGGTGCTGCCCTTGCGGAAGCCGATGCCGTATTCCTCAACAGCGAGTTCTACGCCCTGCAGTATCTGCAGATCGGAGAAGTCAGTTCCTTCGCCCACCATCGTCTTGGCCAATACATAGTCAAGCACCGCCGCGTCAGAAGTGCCAGCCTTGACCTCCAGAAGCGCATCCGTCTGCTTAACGACAGGGACGTAAGTACCATTAGAAAGATCGGCGTTATCCTGAACGCATTTTTCACCGGCGGAGCCGGCCTCAGCCGCTATCGTTTTTCCCGCCAGGCTCGCAGTATCGGTATAAACGCCGGCATTGTCGCTCTTAATGACGATCACCTGCATGTTCTTGACGTACGGCTGGGAAATGCTCATGTTCTGCAGACGCTCGTCGTCGATCGTCATGCCGTTCCAAATGCAGTCGATAGTCTTCGCGTTGAGTTCGACTTCCTTGGTCTCCCATACGATCTCGACAAATTCCGGATCGACGCCCAGCTTCTTGCAGACTGCTTCCGCAAACTCCGTATCAAAGCCGACCAATTTGCCATCCTGCAAGTAGTTCATGGGTTCATACAGCGTGTAGCCTATAACCATTTTTCCCTTGCTCTGAATATAGCTCCAGTCATCATCCGCAGCGGGGGCGGCGGTAGGCGCTTCGGTTGCTACCGGCGCTTCGGTGGCTTCCGGGGCGGCGGTAGGCTGTGCGGCGGGCGCCGGCGCGCTGCATGCAGTCAGAGCAAACAACATAAGCAGCGCGAATAAAATGGAAACCAGTTGTTTCAATTTCATCGAAAGTATCCTCCTTGATAGTCCGAACTTATTGCTTTCATATAGTAACACAATAAAGCGGACATGGGAAGAGATAAGCGAATAATATATTTTCATTATTATCCAAATTGGATATCATGTATTGGGTGTATATATATCGTCCGCCGTATGTATGAAGCGGGCCGTCCCGGGATATAAATCCTGGGACGGCCCTATCGACAAAAACGTATCGCCTGGGTAATGTTCTGTACTGAGCAAGCTATTTTAATTGATCAATCCACGCCGCAGCCGCAGCATCGCTGGGCATGCGCCAGTCTCCCCGCGGGGAAAGCGTAACGGAACCAACCTTGGGGCCGTCCGGCAGGCAGGATCGCTTAAACTGCTGGCTAAAGAAGCGCGAACAGAACACAGTGAGCCATTTTTTTATCGTCACCGCATTATATTCGCCGTCGAACGCGTACACGGCCATACGCAGCACTTTCTCCGGAACTGCGCCCCAGCGAATCATATGATACAGGAAGAAATCATGCAGGGCGTAAGGGCCGACGATGCCTTCCGTTTTCTGGGCGATTTCACCGTTTTCCGCCGGGAGGAGCTCCGGACTGACCGGCGTGTTCAGTATATCCATCAACACTTCCCGCAGCGCATCCGTTTCGGACATATCTGCCAGATACCGTACGATATGTCGTATCAACGTCTTGGGCACCGAAGCATTTACGGCGTACATGGACATGTGGTCGCCGTT
>JAEWWD010000246.1 GCA_023396535.1 Bacillota bacterium | reverse complement strand
CGGTGGTAGTGGTCTTGCCTTCGCCCGCCGGTGTGGGGTTGATGGCCGTAACCAGTATCAGCTTGCCGTCCGGAGTTTGGGTGTCGCGCAGAAACGCGCCGTCGATTTTTGCCTTGTAGGAACCGTAGCATTCCAGATACCTGGCGTCTATGCCAGCCTTTTGCGCGATATCCCGAATATCACGCATTTTTGCTTGCTGGGCAATTTCAATATCGGGGGGGAAGTGCATATGACCGCCTCCTGTTTTTATTTACGACCGTCGCGTCTTTGCGGCTGCCGTGATTAACTGATATGTTTGCCGCAGATGTGCCGGCAAAGTGTTCTAGACACCACAATAATACAAAAATTCATATCTGTACAGCATTTTGCGTAAATTTTCGGATTATATACCGTTTGTGAAGAAACAAACGAATTAGCGAAAAATCGCATTGCGTTTCAACGTTTCATAATCGCCGGGATACCGTAAAGATCACTCCGGAGAAACAGCCCGTCCCGCTCGTGGATTTATTTTTGGTCATAAACATAGCCCGCGCAAAACAATTCCTCCGATTTCGCACTAAGCTGGGCGGAATTCGTAACGATAAAATACATATAGGCCGTATACAACTTATTTTTTCCATGATAGACGATTTCGCAAAAAGGGGAGAACGGTTTGGATAACAGAACGGTATTGCCGGAAGATACCGGCGATTCGATGAAGGGCCGATATCTTACATTTATGCTGGGCAACGAAGCCTTTGGCATTGAGATCCGTATCGTGATGGAGATTATCAGCATTCAGCCTCTTAATCCCATGCCGAATGTGCCGGAGTATGTCAAGGGGGTCCTCAACCTTCGCGACAGGATTTTTCCTGTGATCGACACGCGCCTGAAATTCAAAATGAGTCCCATGGAGTATACACAAAGAACTTGTATTATCATTATCAACACGGCAAAGTTTCAGGCGGGACTCGTTGTGGACAGCGTCGCCGAGGTACTGGCGCTGACCGATGACAACATTGCGCCGCCTCCCAGCACGGTGGGTAAATTCGGCAATCGATATATCAGCGGTATCGGCAAGACGGGGAATCGGGTGACGCTCCTGCTTGACTGCGAAAAGCTGTTTACCGATGAGGAAGCGGACCGGATAGCAACGCTCAGTTAGGCGCGTTTCGCGGCCCTGAGACACTTTAGAAGCAGACAGATCTCAATACCAATTAGGCGCCTTTTGGGAGCCTGAAATATCATATGAGGAAGTATATATGAAGAAATTCAAGGATCTTAGCATCGGGACGAAATTCACAATAAAGGTGGTCTCCGTTCTGGGCGCGGTATTGATTGCATGCTGCGCATTGATCGTTTACATGACGGCAGAAAATACAAAAGCACAATCGTATAATATGGCAAAGTCCCTGGCCGAACGAGATGCCGCGGTGGTCGACGCCCGGCTGGAACAGGCGATGGATACGGCAAAAGTAATCGCGAAAAGCATGGAGGGGTTTCGGGATCTGAATGCTTTTAACAGACGAGCTGTCTATAACAGCATGATGAAGGCCAATTTGGTTGATAACCCTGAGTTTTTTGGCATATGGACTTGCTGGGAACCCAACGTGCTGGACAATATGGACTCTCTGAGCACACATACCCAGGGTACGGACTCCACCGGGCGCTTTATCCCCTATTGGTATTGGGACAGCAAAGGCGTCATTTTAACGGCTCTGACAGGATATGAAGATGGGGATTATTATCTGCTGGCCAAAAATTCGGGCCAGCCAAAAATCCTCGAGCCATTCGAATATGAAGTGGGCGGAAAAAGCATTCTGATGACAACCATCGCGATCCCCATTCAGGACACGAACGGAACAATGGCCGCAGTCACGGGTGTCGATGTAGCGCTCAAAAGCCTGCAAGATATCGAGTTTGACAAGGGAGGCTTTGAAAGCGCTTTTGTCAACATCCTCTCAAACGACGGTACATTTGTCTATCATCAGGACGCTGAAAAGGTAGGGACAAATATAAAAGACGGCCGCAGCGCGTCGAGTACGCTCAACGAGCAAATGGAAGCCATAAAGACCGGAGCGGCCTATTTCTGCGAAGATATCTCCGCGACGACAGGCGAACAGGTTCTGCGCTTTTTCTCGCCCATCACAATTGGAGAAACAACTACGCCCTGGTCGATTGAAGTCGTCGTGAGTACAAGCGAAATTATGGCGCCTACGGTACAGATGGCTCAGTTGCTCGCCGTAATTCTTTTAGGCATACTGGTGGTGAGCATCGTGTTTATTGCTTTGCTGATACGTTCCTCGATCACAAAGCCTGTCAAGAGAACCGCAGCCTTTGCGACGGCTTTGGCGTCCGGCAATCTGGACGCGTCCATAGAAATCACATCGAAGGATGAGATAGGCCAGTTGGCGGGCGTTCTGGATCAGGAGGTTCGTCAGGCTTTCAAGGACATCGAAGCAGCGGTCCATATTGCGGACAAACAGTCCTCGTATCAATCCCATGAAGTTGAGAAACTGCTGGTGAACCTGCAACGGCTGTCCCAGGGCGAGCTGTCCTGCGATATCGTCGTTGACGAAGCGGATGAAGCCACCTCGGAACAATACATGATTTTCAGCGCGATTGCACAAAGCCTCCATAGCGCTGTCAATGAAATAAAGGACTATATCGATGAGATTTCCGAAGTGCTGGGCGAAATGTCAAAGGGAAACCTGGACGTCGGTATCACGGCGGACTATATGGGCGATTTTGCCGCCCTCAAGGATTCCATCAACGGCATCGTCATCTCGCTCAACAATGTGCTTTCGGATATCAACACCTCCGCGGATCAGGTGGCGGCGGGTACCATACAGGTTTCTGAAGGCAGCCAGTCCATTTCGCAGGGGGCTACTGAGCAGGCAAGCTCGATCGAGCAACTGAACGCGTCGGTTTCCAAGATTGCGGAACAGACGCGCAAGAATGCGACGGGCGCCAATCAGGCCAACGAGCTGACAAAATCGGCTGCGGCCGAAGCGAAGTTGGGCAACGATCAGATGAAGGCCATGCAGGATGCGATGGCGCAGATCAACGATGCGTCGCGCAGCATCAGCAAGATCATCAAAGTGATCGACGATATCGCGTTCCAGACCAATATCCTGGCCCTGAACGCGGCGGTGGAAGCCGCCCGGGCGGGCGCAAACGGCAAGGGCTTCGCGGTGGTGGCCGAAGAAGTGAGAAACCTCGCCGGACGCAGTGCGGCCGCGGCAAAAGAAACCGCGGAACTCATCGAAGGCTCTCTTAACAAGACGGAAGCGGGTACGCGGATCGCGGCCGATACGGCAAAAGCGCTGCTCTCTATCGTTGAGAGCGTGGACAAATCCGCACAACTGGTAGACCAAATCGCGTCGGCGTCCAACGATCAGGCCAGCGCCATCGCGCAGGTAAACCTCGGCATTCAACAGATGAGCCATGTGGTGCAGGCCAACTCGGCAACGTCCGAAGAAACGGCGGCCGCGGCGGAAGAGCTGTCCAGCCAGGCGGAAATGCTCAAGAACATGGTGGGCCAGTTCAGCCTCAAGACTGACGAAGATGGTCAAAAAGCGCCTGTATCAGATGATCGGCAGCAGGAGACGGACGACCATCCCGCCAATATAGACCTGGGCGATAATTATTACGGAAAATACTGATAACCATACCGATACCGGCCCCGAATACGCAGCCCCCTGCATCATTTTTGCAGGGGGCTGTTACATGCTTGTGGCTTTTGTTTGGTCGCCTGGGCACGCTTTAGAGCTTTAGCGCTCGCCGGAAAACGCGCGCCAGACCGTATCCGCCACGGCTTCCGGCGGGCCGTCGTTTTCAATTTGCGCCTCTGCAAACGCGCGATACACGGGGTCCCGCTGTTCAAACAGCATGGGGATATTTTTTGAAAGCGGCCTGCCCGCCACGGCCAGTTGCGACAGATCACGCCTGATGTAAAAGATACGTCCGTTTTGCAGCAGCGCGGCCCGGTTGCGCGCAAACAGCGGCGCCCCACCGCCGGTGGCGATGATACGCCCGCCCTGCTTTGCAGCCTTCAGCACCGCCGCATGTTCCCGCTCCCGGAACGCGGCTTCGCCTTCGCGTTCGATCATGTCGGCAATGCGCACGCCCCATTCCCGCTCCACCAGTTCGTCGGTATCCACAAACTGCCTGCCCGTCAACTCGGACAGCGCCTGCCCCACCCGCGTTTTACCGCAGCCCGGCATGCCGACAAGCACGATGTTGGTCAGCTGCCGTTCCAGCGCATGCAATATCTCTTCAATGCGCGAAACAGGTATTTCCGTGTTTAAGAAACGCCGCGCCGCCGCGTGCGCCTGCGCGACGAGCATGGCGAGCCCGCCCGCACAGGGGATACCGCGCTCCGCCGCCTCCAGCACCAGCCTTGTTTTGAGCGGGTTGTACACGACGTCCAGCACGCCGCAAAGCCGGGGAAAATCCGCGAGGGAGACGGGGCTCGCTTCGATATCCGGATACATGCCGACCGGGGTGGTGTTGACGAGCACGTCCGCGTCCGCGTGACGGTCCAATGTATCGTAATTATCGGCTCCGCCGCGCGAAATTACCACGGTTTCTTTCGCGCCCGCGTCCCGTGCGGCGGCGCATACGGTGGCGGACGTGCCGCCCGAACCCAGCACCACGGCCTTTTTCCCGTTAAACTCCACGCCAGCGCTTTTCGCAAGATACAGGAAACCGTCGTAGTCCGTGTTATAGCCCGCTATGCGCCCGCCGCGAAATACGAGCGTATTTATGCTGCCCGTGCGCTCGGCTACCGGGTCGAGCGTATCGCAGTAAGGCAGTACCGCGCGCTTGTAGGGGATCGTCACGTTCAGCCCGCCGATGTCCCCCTGCCTGAGAAACGCCTCCAGTTGATCGGGCGCAAGCTCGTAAAGCGCGTAGTCGTACCCGCCCAGCAGCTTATGTATGGCCGGGGAATGGCTGTGCCCCAGCCGCCCGCCGATGAGGCCGTACCGCATATCAGACCTCGGTATAGCTGCCGAGGAAGGAGAAATGCGGGTTTGTCTGGGAAAGCTCCTCCAATATCTCCATGACGGCGGGCGTCCACACGGAAGCGTCCAAATCCACGTAGAACTTGAAATCGTCCGGACTTCCCGGAATGGGGCGGCTCTCGAGCTTGGCCATATTGATGCCCAGCACGGCGAATTTCGAAATCAGGTCGTACAGCGCGCCGGGCTTATGCGGAACCGAAAGCGTCAGGCTGATTTTGTTCGCGCCGGCGTATATGGCGGGCTTTCTCGCGATGCAGATAAAGCGCGTATAGTTGTTAGCGTTGTTCTGCACGCCGGACTGGAGTATGTTGAGCCCGTACAGTTCTGCGCAGCTTTTGGAGGAGATGGCAGCGACGTCCGTGCGATCCGACTCCGCGACCATCTGCGCGGCGACGGCGGTATTCTTCACGTCGGTCGCCTTCACGCCGGGCATTTTCTCAAACAGCGCGCTGCACTGCTCCAGCGCATATTCGTGGGAATAGATCTCGCGGATATCCGCAAGTTTTACGCCTGGCCTGGCCATCAGGAAGTGGTTGATATACAGATTGACGCTGCGCACGATGGAAAATTCATAGCGGCCCAACAGATCGTATACGCCGTTGACGGAGCCGGACGAACTGTTTTCAATGGGCAGCACGCCGAATTCGCACAGCCCGCTCTGCACCGCCTGAAAAACCGCGTCCCATGTACGCAAATACATAATGTTGGAGGCGGAGAACAGCTTGTCGCATGCAAGCTGCGAATATGCGCCCTCCACGCCCTGGCAGGCGACTATGCCTGTTGAGGGGAATATCTCGGACGCGGGGCGCTCCGCCGCGCGTATCATATTGGTGAACTCGCCTTGTTTGGTCATCAGCCGCGCCTGATAGGAGCGGCTCATTTCAAACAGCGTATTGAAGAGCATGCGCGCATAGGACTCCAGTTCCACGCCCGCGCCGCGGGATACCTTGAGCAGCACCTCGCGCTCACGCGCCTTGTTCAGTATGGGCTGGCCGCTTTGCGCTTTTGTTGCGGCGACTTCCGCGCTCAGCGCCATGCGCTCGCGGAACAGCTCCAGAAGGCTGTCGTCCACTTTATCGATCTTTTCCCGGATTTCCTGCAGTTCCATAAAACTCTCCTTTATATATAGATAAGTTAAGACAAAAGTAAATCCAGCAAAACGGCGGCAGTCACGGCCTCCACCACGGGCACGGCGCGCACGACGACGCAC